>JACCXR010000340.1 GCA_013696915.1 Euzebyaceae bacterium | reverse complement strand
GGAACGCTGGATGCCCTGCGGCAAACCCAACTGCCGCTGCGTCGACCCCGACCAACGCCACGGCCCGTACTTCCAGCTGTCGTGGAAACAAGCCGGCAAGACCGTGTCCAAGCGGCTGTCACCCGAGCACGCGCGGCTCTACCAGGAATGGATCGCCAACCGCCGCCAACTCGAAGCGATCGTCGCCGCGCTGCACGACGTCGCCCGCAGCGCACACCAGCACCTGCTCGACGCCGCCAACGCCGCCGCCGACGCCACAACGGCGCCCGACAGGCGCCCTCGGCAGCCGCGGTCACGCAGCTAAACCCCCCAGATGACGCCCACACCCACACCCCGCGACAACCCGGGATTTCGTGCACCGCTCAGACCGGCTCTGCGCCCGAAAACCCCCGCTGACCAGCGAATTCACCGTCGTCGCAGAGTAGCCACGCCCGATAGATTTGGGTGCGGCGCACAATGTGTACGGATACATCGTAACAATCCGGCCGGGCAACCCGGTCCGGGGGGTGCCGCCGGGGGCCCGGTCTCACACGGAACGGCGATGCAACGCCGCAATCCGTCGGTGCGCCCTCGCGGTTCAAATGCCCTCCGGGCAAGGCGACCGGCCGGCTCGCCCCGCGCCCCGGCGCCCCCGAGATCGGCCCGCCATGCCAGTGCCCGTTCCCCCCGAGATCGTCTGCGTCGACTGCGGTGGCCGCTGCCACCTGCTGAGCCACGCCCCCGAGGACGGCTTCGAGCCCGGCGACGTGACCGCGTACCGCTGCAGCGAGTGCCTCGACCGCTGGGACCTCGTGGTCGCGGATCCGGCCGAGGACGACCTCGCGTGACCAACGGTTCCGCGCGGGGCGCCGACGCGTCGATGGCACCGCCGGGGTAGCGTGGCGGGCCACGGCCGCGCCGCGTTCTTGAGCCCGTCCAGGAGGAACAGTGCAGACCACCGTCGAGCGCGTCGACGACACCACCGTAAAGCTCACCGTGACCGTCGAGGCGGCCCGCGTCGGCGCCGCCATCGACGCCGCGGCGCGCGAGCTCGCGGCGACCGTCAAGGTCCCCGGGTTCCGCCCCGGCCGCGTGCCCCGGCGCGTCCTCGAGACGCGCCTCGGCAAGGGCGCGCTGCTCGAGGAGGCGGCGCGGGACTCGCTCCCCGGGTTCTACGCCGAGGCCGTGAAGGCTGAGGACCTCGTCGTGGTCGGGCCCCCGGAGTTCTCCGTCGACACCTTCGAGGACGGCAAGGACGCCGAGTTCACCGCCACGGTGGAGGTGCGGCCCGAAATCGCCGTGCCCGACTACGCCTCTCTCCAGGTTGCCCACCCGGAGTGGGAGGTCACCGACGACGAGCTCGCCCAGCAGCTGGACGCCCTCCGGGAGCGGTTCGCGGAGCTCGACAGCGTGAGCCGGCCCGTGCAGGCCGGCGACCACGTGGTCGTGAGCGTCAGCGGCAAGCGCCACGGCCGGCCGGTCGAGCAGGCCAGCGGCGAAGACCTGCTCCACGAGGTCGCCGGGGAGCCCGAGACGCCGCTGGACAAGGCGCTCCTCGGGACGAGCCCCGGCGGCATCGTGACGTTCACGGACGCCCTCGGCGGCGACTTCGGCGAGGAGCTCGCTGGCCAGGACGTCGACTTCACGGCCATCGTCAAGGAGGTCAAGCACAAGCGGCTCCCCGACCTCGACGACGACTTCGCCCTGACGGCCAGCGAGTTCGACACCATCGAAGAGCTCCGCGAGGACCTGCGCGGTCAGCTCGGCCGCGAGAAGCGCGCGTATGCCCGGTCGGCCCTGCGTGGGAAGCTCGTGGAGGCGGTCTCCGACCTCGTCGACGTCCCACTGCCGCAGAGCCTGGTGACCGAGGAGCTGCGCTTCCGCGTCCAGCGGCTCGGGCAGCAGGCGCAGTCCTACGGCATGGGCGTCGAGGACTTCCTCGCCGCCGCCGGCACCACCATGGAGGAGACCCTGTCGACCCTGGAGGGCGAGGTGCGCTCCACCGTCAAGGCCCAGCTCGTCATCGACGCGATCGGCCGCGACGCGCGCATCCAGGTCGACCAGGCCGACGTGGGCGCGGAGATCGCGCGCCAGGCCCAGCGTCTCGGGCGGCCCGTCGAGGAGGTCGCCGAGCTCATGTTGACGCCGGACCGGGTCACGGCCGTCGTCGCCGACGCCTTCCGGCGCAAGACGATCGACCACCTGGTCGCCTCGGTGCAGGTCCTGTCCGCACCGCCGGACGAGCCGGAGGAGCCCGAAGCGCCCGAGCAGCCCAAAGCGCAGCCCGAAGCGCCCGAAGAGCCGCAGGAAGCCGGCGTGCCGGCCGCGGCCGCCCCGACGGACACCGAAGCGCAACGCTAAGGTTGCGCTACACCACCACGAAGGAGCAGCGGATGTCGCAGGTCGAAAGCCCCACCAGCTACCTCGTCCCCATGGTCATCGAGCAGACCAACCGCGGGGAACGGTCGTTCGACATCTACTCGCGCCTGCTCAAGGAGCGGATCATCTTCCTGGGGACGCCGGTGAACGACGAGATCGCGAACCTGATCATGTCCCAGCTGATCCACCTCGAGGGCGAGGATCCCGAGAAGGACATCAACCTCTACATCAACTCGCCCGGCGGCTCGGTGACCAGCCTGCTCGCGATCTACGACACCATGGAGTACATCAAGCCGGACGTGTCCACGATCTGCATGGGGCAGGCCGCGTCGGCCGCGGCCGTCCTGCTCGCCGCGGGCACGAAGGGCAAGCGCTTCGCGCTCCCGCACAGCCGCATCCTCATCCACCAGCCGTCCGGAGGCGCCGAGGGCCAGTCCGTCGACATCGAGATCCAGGCCAGGGAAATCCAGCGGATCCGCGAGCTGCTCGACCAGATCCTCGCCGACAAGACCGGCCAGTCGATCGAGAAGGTCTCCTCCGACAGCGACCGCGATTTCATCATGACGGCGGCCGACGCGCAGGCCTACGGGATCATCGACGAGGTCATCAAGTCCCGGAAGGTCCAGGAGCAGGCCCTCAAGGCGAGCTGACCGCGGCCGATCCACCTGGTAGGGCCGGGCGTCGTGTCCGGCACGGGCATGCCCGCTACGATGTGCCGGCGTGGCCGCCGGTGGAGCCCACCGACCACGCGCACGAGAGGGGACGGGCAAGCGGATGGCCAAGTTCGGTGAGAGTGGCGACCTGCTGAAGTGCTCGTTCTGCGGCAAGTCGCAGAAGCAGGTGAAGAAGCTCATCGCCGGGCCGGGCGTCTACATCTGCGACGAGTGCATCGACCTCTGCAACGAGATCATCGAGGAGGAGTTCTCCGAGACGCCCGAGCTCGTCCCCGGCGACCTCCCCAAGCCGGTCCAGATCTACGAGTTCCTGAACGACTACGTCGTCGGCCAGTCCTCGGCCAAGAAGACGCTCGCCGTCGCGGTCTACAACCACTACAAGCGGATCCGCGCGAGCGGCGCCCCGCACTCGCCCCGCGAGGACGACGTCGAGCTGTCGAAGTCGAACATCCTCCTGCTCGGCCCAACCGGCTCCGGCAAGACGCTGCTGGCCCAGACGCTCGCGCGGATGCTCAACGTCCCGTTCGCCATCGCGGACGCGACCGCGCTGACCGAGGCCGGCTACGTCGGCGAGGACGTCGAGAACATCCTCCTCAAGCTCATCCAGGCCGCCGACTTCGACGTCAAGAAGGCGGAGACCGGGATCATCTACATCGACGAGGTCGACAAGATCGCCCGCAAGAGCGAGAACCCGTCGATCACCCGCGACGTGTCCGGCGAGGGCGTCCAGCAGGCGCTGCTGAAGATCCTCGAGGGCACCGTCGCGTCGGTGCCGCCGCAGGGCGGGCGCAAGCACCCGCACCAGGAGTTCATCCAGATCGACACGACCAACGTGCTGTTCATCTGCGGGGGCGCTTTCGCCGGGCTAGAGCAGATCATCGAGCAGCGCATCGGCCGGCGGGGCGTCGGGTTCGGCGCCGACCTGCGCAGCCAGCGCGACAAGGACCTGTCGCACCTCCACGGGCAGGTGCTGCCGGAGGACCTCATCAGGTTCGGGCTGATCCCCGAGTTCGTCGGCCGCCTGCCGATCGTCTGCAACGTCGAGCAGCTCGACCGTGCGGCGCTGATCGAGATCCTGACCGAGCCGAAGAACGCGCTGGTCAAGCAGTACAAGAAGTCCTTCGAGTTCGACTCGGTGGGCCTGGACTTCACCGGCGACGCGCTCGAGGCGGTCGCGGACCTCGCGATCCTGCGGGGCACGGGCGCGCGGGGCCTGCGGGCCATCCTCGAAGAGGTCCTCACGAACACGATGTACGAACTGCCGTCGCGCGACGACATCGCCGAGTGCATCATCTCCGGCGAGGTCGTGCGCGAGAAGGTCAACCCCACGCTCGTCCCGCGGGCGACCGAGGACCTCAGCCGGCGGGAACGCTCCGCCTGATCCGTGCCGGGCCGGGTCAGCCGACGCGCCGGCGCAGCGCCTCGTAGGCCGGCGTCCCCCGCAGCGCGTCCAGGTCCGGGTCGGCGTCGAGGCGTGCGGGATCCTGCCAGCCGCCCTGCACCGCCCGCTCCAGCCAGGCGACGGCCTCGCCCGGGTTCCCGGCCCGCGCCCACGCGCACGCGACGTCGTAGGCCAGCCGCGGGTCGGGGTTGCGCTCCCAGCCCCGGGCGCCGGCCGCGGCCGCCTCGGCGTAGCGGCCACCGCCGAACAGGGCGACGAGCAGGACCTTCGCCGTCTCCGCGCCCAGCGCGCCGGCGTGGGGGCCGGTCTGCAGCGCGAGCGCCTCGTCGAGGCGGCCGGCACGCAGCAGCTCCCGCGCGAGCGCCGCCCCGGTCGCGTCGCCGGGGGCGGCCGCGAAATGCTCGCGCGCGTCGTCGAGGCCGGCGGGGGCCGGCCTTCCCGGCGCGTCCCGACCGGCGCCGCTCGGGGCCGGCGCCCCGGTTGCGCGTTGGCCGCGCAGCGCCGAGAGGTTGCTCGCCCCGAGGAAGACGACCACGAACGCGATCCACAGCGACCGCAGCTGCAGCGCCGCCAGGAGCGCCAGACCGGCGACGGCCAGCGAGACGATGCGCGCCGGCCGCTCGCCGCGCCCGCCGGTCGCCAGGTCGCAGAACGACTTCAGCACGTTGCCACCGTCCAGCGGCAGCATCGGCACGAGGTTCAGCACGCCCCATCCGACGTTGACCCACACGAGGTCGCGGAGAACCGTGGCGGCGAGCGGGCCGCTCACCGGCACCGACCCGCGCAGCGCCACGACCGCCGCGCCCAGGGCCAGCCCGACCGCCGGCCCGGCGAGGCTGACCGCGATCTGCCGCCAGGGGCCGAGCGGCCGGCCCGGCGACGGGCCGTGGAACGTGAGCCCGCCCATCGCGTACAGCAGGATTCGCGGGCGCAGGCCATAGGCCCGGAGGGCCAGGCCGTGCCCGAGTTCGTGCGCGAGCACGGAGACCAGCACGATCGCCACCCACGTCACCAGGGACAGGACGGGCCGGCCGGGGCTCCACCCGAGCAGGACGGCGATGACGAAGAACGACCGGTCGACGCGCACCGGGATGCCGGCGAGGTGGAGGTGAGGCGTGTCGGCCACGCACCGGAGCCTACTGTCGGCCCCGACCTACACTCCGGCCATGCCCAGCGAGCTCAGCAAGGCCTACAACCCCGCCGGCGTCGAGCCGCGCCTCTACGACTGGTGGGAGCGGTCCGGCTTCTTCCACGCCGAGCCCGACGACCCCGGTGATCCCTTCTGCATCGTCATCCCCCTCCCGAACGTCACGGGATCGCTGCACATCGGGCACGCGCTCGACCACTCCGTCCAGGACGCGCTGATCCGCCGGGCCAGGATGCAGGGCCGCAACGCCATGTGGCAGCCGGGAACGGACCACGCGGGCATCGCGACGCAGATGGTCGTCGAGCGCCAGATCGCCGCCGAGGGCATGAGCCGCCGCGAACTCGGTCGCGAGGCCTTCGTCGAACGCGTCTGGGAGTGGAAGCAGCAGTCCGGCGGCACGATCCTGCGCCAGATGCGCCGCCTGGGCGCCTCGTGCGACTGGCGCCGCGCGCAGTTCACCCTCGACGACCACTACGTCGCCGCGGTGCGCAAGGTGTTCTGCGACCTCCACGCCGAGGGTCTGATCTACCGCGGCAACCGGCTCGTCAACTGGGACCCGGTCCTCGGCACGGCGATGTCCGACATCGAGGTCGACCACGTCGAGGTCGACGGCGAACTGGCCCACCTCCGCTACCCCGGGGCCGACCACAGCGAGGGGATCGTCGTCGCCACGACCCGCGCCGAGACGATGCTCGGCGACACGGCCGTCGCGGTGCACCCCGACGACGACCGCTACCGCCACCTGGTCGGGACGGTGCTGCGCCACCCCCTGCTCGACCGCGAGCTGCCGGTCATCGCCGATGACGGCGTCGACCCGTCGTTCGGCACCGGCGCGGTGAAGGTCACGCCGGCCCACGACCCGAACGACTACGAGATGGGCCTGCGCCACGCCCTTCCGATGGTCGACGTCATGAACCCCGACGCCACGATCAACGCCAACGGCGGGCGCTTCGAGGGCCTGGACCGCTTCGAGGCACGCAGCCGCGTGAAGGAGGCTCTGGACGAACTCGGGCTCCTCGTGAACGTGACCCCGCACCGGCACAGCGTCGGGCACTCCTCCCGGTCCAGGGCGGTCGTCGAGCCGCGGCTGTCCGAGCAGTGGTTCGTCGACGTCACCCCGCTCGCCGAGCCGGTGATCGAGGCGGTGCGCTCGGGCCGCACCGGCTTCGTCCCGGAGCGCAACGCCAAGGGCTTCCTCGACTGGATGGAGAACCTGCGCGACTGGTGCATCTCGCGGCAGCTGTGGTGGGGCCACCGCATCCCCGCGTGGTACGACGAGCACGGCGAGACCCACGTCCTGCGCGAGGACCCCGACCCGGCGCTGGGCTGGACGCAGGACCCCGACGTGCTGGACACCTGGTTCTCGGCGTGGCTCTGGCCCTTCGTGACCCTCGGATGGCCCGAGCGGACGCCGTCGTTGGAGACGTGGTACCCGACGACGGTGCTCGTCACCGGCTACGACATCAACACCTTCTGGGTGAGCCGCATGCTGATGGCGGGCCTGCACTTCCTCGACGAGGTGCCGTTCGACGTCGTGCTGAATCACGGGCTCGTCCGCGACCGGTTCGGGAAGAAGATGTCGAAGTCCTTCGGCAACGTCATCGACCCGCTGGAGCTCATCGACCGCTACGGCGCCGACGCGTTGCGCTTCGCGCTGCTGCGCGCCGCCGCCCCCGGGCAGGACGTCCCGCTCGCCGAGGAGTGGGTCGAGGGCGCGCGGCGGTTCGCGAACAAGCTCTGGAACGCCGGGCGGCTGGTGCTGTCGAAGGTCGGGGAGACCACGCCGGCCGACGGGCTGCCGGCCGCGGACGAGCTGCAGCCCGAGGACCGCTGGATCCTGTCGCGGCTCGAAGCCGCCCGCGCCGCCGCCGAGGACGCGTACGACGGGTTCGACCTGGCCCGCGCCGCCCGCGCGCTCTACCACTTCGTCTGGGACGAGTACTGCGACTGGTACCTCGAGCTGGCCAAGCTCCGCGACGACCCCGCGGCGCGGCGGGTGCTCGTCGGCGTGCTCGACGAGGCCCTGCGGCTGCTGCACCCGATCATGCCGTTCGTCACCGAGGAGATCTGGCGCACCCTGACGCACGCCGGGGACGACGGGACGATCATGCGGGCCGCATGGCCCGCCGCCGCCCCGCAACGCACCGATCCGCGGGCCGAGGCGGAGCTCGAGGCGCTGCGGGCGGCCGTGACGGAGCTGCGGCGGTTCCGCGCCGACCACGGGCTGGCCCCGTCGGCCCGCCTGGAGGTCATCGCCGTCGCGGCGGTCCAGGAGCGGGCGGTGCTGGAGGCCGGAGTCGACGGCATCCGGCGCCTGGCCGGGGTGGGCAGCTGGTCGTTCGCCGACGCGCCGCCGGACCGCAGCGCGCTCGGCAAACTCGTCATCGCCGGCGCGGAGCTGTACGTGCCGCTCGCCGGGCTGGTGGACCTCGACGGGGAGCGCAGCCGCCTGGCACGAGACCTCGACCGCGCGCTGGCGGAGAAGGAGCGCGCCGAACGCAAGCTCTCCAACACCGGCTTCGTCGCAAAGGCGCCCGCGGCCGTGGTCCAGGCGGAGCGGGACAAGGTCGCCGAGTGGGACCGCGCGCTCCGCAAGCTCTCCGACCAGCTGGACGGCCTCGGCTGACGTCGGGCGCGACGGTGACCGACGACGAGCACCCGCGCCGTCCGGCCGGGACCGCGCCGCCGGACGTGGCGGCAGGCGTCGAGGCCGCCACCGCCGACGGTCTCGCCCGCGTCGCCTCGGCGCTGCTCGGCGAGGACCCCCCCGGGGTCTGCGCGGCGCTGGCCGAGCACGCGGCCCACGGTCCGCCGCCCTCGATCGCCGATCCCTGTCTCGCCGCGCTCGCGCCGGTCGGTGGGGGAACGGCCGGCCCGGCCGGCGTCCTCGAGCGGTTCCTCCGCGGCGAGGAGGCCGACGCCGGGGCCGTCCTGGAGGCGGTCGGGGATTGCC
>JACCXR010000470.1 GCA_013696915.1 Euzebyaceae bacterium | reverse complement strand
GACCGACACGCGCACGGTGGAGCACGTCGACCTGGGGCTGACGCGCCTGCACCGTCTGTGGGAGAGCCCCGAGATCAAGCGGCGGTTCCTCGAACTGCTCGGCCGGCCCGTGGAGCTGAGCCTCGTCCGGACCCTGCGGGCGATCGAGCGGTGCGGACTGGACGAGCCGGGGGTCAGCGACCTCGCCGGGCTGCTGAACGTGGACACCTCAACGGCGAGCCGGTTCGTGGAGCAGGCGACGGCCGGCGGCTACGTCCGCCGGGACCCCTCGGAGCGTGACCGGCGCCGCTGCGTCGTCCGGCTGACCGGTCGCGGCGCCGAGCTGCTCGCGGCAGCCAACGTCGTGCGCGCCACCCTGCTCGAAGAGCTGCTCTCGGGCTGGCCGGACGAAGACGTGGCGGCCTTCAGCGCCCTGCTCGAACGCTTCGCGGACTCGGTGGCCGCCCTGGAGTCGCGCCCGTGACCGCCACCGCCCCCCGCGCCGCCGTCCCGGTGGGCCTCGGGCACCGGGAGGTCCTCACCATCCTGGTCGGACTGATGACCGCGATGTTCCTCGCGGCCCTCGACCAGACGATCGTCGCGACGGCGCTGCCGACGATCGTCGGCGAGCTCGGCGGGTTGCGGCAGCTGTCCTGGGTCGTGACCGCGTACCTCCTGAGCTCGACGGTGTCGGTGCCGCTCTACGGCAAGGTCGCCGATCTCTACGGGCGCAAGAAGCTGTTCCAGCTCGCGATCGTCGTCTTCGTGGTCGGCTCGACGGCGTGCGGCCTGGCCCAGACCATGGGCCAGCTGATCGCGTTCCGCATGGTGCAGGGGATCGGCGCCGGCGGGCTGCTCGCCCTGGCCCAGACGATCCTGGGCGACATCGTCTCGCCGCGCGAGCGCGGCCGCTACATGGGCTACATCGGCGGGGTCTTCGGCGTCGCCAGCGTGGCCGGCCCGCTGCTCGGCGGCTACTTCGTCGACCACCTCGACTGGCGCTTCATCTTCTTCCTGAACGTCCCGCTCGGCGCGGTCGCGCTCGCCGTGACCCAGCGCAACCTGCGTCTGCACTTCACCCCGCGCCGGCGCAAGGTCGACTACCTCGGCGCCGCGCTGCTGACGGGCGGCGTCTCCTGCCTGCTGCTCGTGCTCGTGTGGGGCGGCGAGACGTTCCCCTGGACGTCTCCCACCATCGTCGGGCTCGCGGCGGCCAGCGGCGCACTGCTGGCCTGGTTCCTCGCCGTGGAGCGCCGGGTGCCCGAGCCGGTGGTCCCGCTGTCGCTGTTCCGCATCAAGGTGTTCGCGGTCGGCAGCGCCCTCGGCTTCATCGTCGGCATGGCGATGTTCGGCACGATCATCTACCTGCCGCTGTTCCTGCAGGTCGCCACGGGGGTTTCCGCCACGTCCTCCGGGCTGCTCACGGTCCCGCTGATCGCGGGGCTGCTCGTGACCAGCATCGTCTCCGGCCGGCTGATCACCCGCTGGGGCCGGTACCGCGCGTTCCCGATCGCCGGCACCGCCATCCTCGCGGCGGGCCTCGGCATGCTGTCGACCATGAGCGTCGACACCGGCGCGGTCCAGGTGTCGCTGTCCATGCTCGTCGTCGGGCTGGGCCTCGGTTGCGTCATGCAGGTCCTGGTCCTCGCCATCCAGAACGCCGTGCCCGTCGAACACCTCGGCACGGCGACGTCGGCTGCGCAGTTCTCCCGCACGATCGGCGGCACCGTCGGCGTGGCCGGGTTCGGCGCGCTGCTCAACGCGCGGCTGACCGCCGGCCTCGCGGCCATCCCCGCCGACCTCCTGCCGGCCGACGTGGACGCCAGGACGCTGCTGTCGAGCCCGGCGGCGATCGCCGAGCTCCCGCGGGCGCTCAGCTCCGTGATCAGGGTGGAGATGGCCGAGGCCATCACGTTCGGATTCGCGGTCGCGGTGCCGATCGCCCTGGTCGCGTTCGCGCTCTCGTGGCGCCTCGCCGAGGTCCCGCTGCGCAACTCGACCGCGCCGTCGCCCGAGGTGCCGGGGCTGGTCGAGCCCTGACCCCCGGGCCGCTCCCACCGCGCCCGCTCCCACCGCGCCGGCGGCGCGCGGCGCGCGTCGTCCGCGAACCCGATCGCACAATCGCCTGTCGCCGAGCGCGCGGGCCGGTTACGGTGGGAGTGACGCGCGGACGGCAGTCCTGACCGCCGGGAGGTCCGCGTCCGCCGCACCCGACCCAGGCACGGACAGCCGGGAGGACCGCATGAGCCGCGAACACGATCCGGCCTCACCGCTCACCGACGGACCGACGCTGTTCGCCCGCTACGCGTACCCGCCGAACGAGCGCGGCTACTGCGGACCGGCGGACCACCGCTCGCTGCTCGAGTACGGCGCCGCGCGGATGGTGGACCCGGGGCTGACGCAACTGGCGCAGGGGTTCGCCGGCGCCTGGCCGTACCTGAAGCTCATCGCCGAGGCGACCGGTGCCGGCGACCCGCTCGCGCACGACGTCGTCGAGGGCTACTGGCTCGGCGGCCCGCTGCTGGCCGGAATCGACATGACGGTCTTCGGCATGGCGCTGGAGGACCGCTTCCGCCGGCAGACCGGCCCGTCGTGGACGTTCCTCGCCGAGTCGATCCCCGCCGGCGCGGTGCCGAACCACTGCTTCCACGTCTTCGAGGTCTACCCGTGGACCGGGCTGCTCGCCTCCTACCGGGGCGGCAACCCGCTGCACATCCTCGACCGCTGCCGCATCCGCTGGGGCCAGGTCGTCTCGACCGACGCCGACCAGATCGTCGTGCGATCGCGGCTGCTGACGTGGGACGGGACCGCGCTCGGTCTGGGCCCGCCGCAGCTGGAGACTGCCACCCGTGCCGTCGCCGGCCTCGGGTTCGTCGACGACCTCGCCTCCGGCGAGTGGGTGGCGCTGCACTGGGACTGGGTCTGCGACCGGCTGACGCCGGGGCAGCTCGCGACCCTCCGAGGCTCCACCCGGCATCAGCTCGCGATCACGAACCGCAAGGTCGGCCATCCCGGCCCCGCGATGGTCCTCGGTTGAAGAGCCGTCGCACGCGCCGCGTGACGATCCTGGTCTCCGCGCTGGCGCTGGCGCTCGCCGCCTGCGGCGGGGCGGGCACGGAATCGGCGGGGCAGCCGACCGAGACCACCGCCACGGCGGAGCCCACCGAGGCCGCCGCGACCCCCGCGGAGCCGTCCGGCACGCTGCGGCTGTACAGCACCGTGACCCAGGAGACGGTCGACGCCGTGATCGCCGCCTACGGTGAGCTCCACCCCGAGGTGGAGGTCGAACTCTTCCGCGCCCCGACGGGCGAGCTGAACGCCCGCGTCGCGGCCGAGCAGCGTGACGGCGAGATCCAGGCCGACCTGTTCTGGCTGACCGATCCGCTGTCGATGCAGACCTTCGACGCGCAGGGGCTGCTCGCCGAGTGGACCCCAGTCGAGGTCGACGCCGTTCCGGCCGAGTACCGCACCGAGCGCTCGTGGGGCACCCGACTGCTCAACCTCGTCATCGTGCACCGCGCGGGGCTCGATCCGGCGCCGACCAGCTGGGACGACCTCACCGACCCCGCCTATCAGGGAGCCGTCGCGGTCCCCGACCCGGGCTTCGCCGGCTCGGCGTTCGGAGCGCTCGGGTACTTCGCCGAACGCGACGGCGGGCTCGACTTCTACCGCGCGCTCGCCGACAACGGCGCCGTCCAGGTCCGCTCGCCCGGCGAGGTGACGACCGGCGTCGCCGAGGGCCGCTTCGCCGCGGGCATCACCCTCGACGCCGACGCCAGGGCGGCCGCCGAGGCCGGCTCCCCGGTCGAACTCGTCGTCCCCGAACCGGGCGCCATCGCCGTCTACAGCCCGATCGCCGTGCTCGACTCGTCGGCGAACCGGGAGGCCGCGGAGTCGTTCGTCGACTTCACGCTGTCGCCCGCGGCCCAGGAGGCGATCGTCGCCAGCGGATGGCAGCCGATCCGCGACGACGTCGACTGGCCGCACGACGCCGCCCAGGTCGCTCCGGACTGGCCGGCGATCACCGACCGCCAGGACGAACTGCTCGAGGAGTACCGGACCATCTTCGGTGGCTGAACCCGGCGCCGGCCGCCGCCGGCGGGTCGCCGTGGTGGCGACGCCCGGTGCGGGGCTGCTCCGCCGGACCGGCCTGGTGGCGGCGCCGGGTGCGGGGCTGCTCCGCCGGACCGGGCTGACGGCGCCCGGTGCGGGGCTGCTCCGCCGAACCGGCCTGGTGGTGGCCGGTGCGGCGGTCGGCACGCTGGTCGCGTTCCCGCTCGCGGAGCTCTTCGCGACGGCGTTCGAGGAGGGCGGGGCGGCGGTCGTCCGCGCGTTCGCGGGCGCCGGCACCCTGCGGGCGGTCCGCAACACGCTGCTGACCGGCGCGGGGGCCACGCTGCTCGCGACGGTCGCGGG
>JACCXR010000337.1 GCA_013696915.1 Euzebyaceae bacterium | reverse complement strand
GCTGGGACGCCGCCGGCGCGGCGGTCGCCGAAGCCGTCCGTGACGGCAGCCACGCCGCGTTCGCCTACCTCACTGCCCTGCCGAATCGGCACGACGACGACCGGACACGCGGCTGACGGTTGGTCGCATTCCCGCTCGGCATCGGAATGGGCCTGGCATGGCTGCTCGCACTGCAGACTGTGCGGCTGGTTCCGTGCACGACAGCCGTCGCCGCGGCCCTCGTGCGATCGACGCGCTCGTCACGGAACCGAGGTCCCTGGGACGCCGACCCCTCTGCGATCGGGCGTCGGCCAAGCAGTCATTCCCCGCACCTGGCGTATCTGCGGCCAGGACGGCACGGCGACGGCGCCGCCAGCACGCACCAGCCCTACGACGCCGCCCTGGCCGCCGCAGCCCACCTGCGATGGCCTCCCTCCAACCCTGACACGGGCCGAGGCGCAGGGGTCAGCTCGGCGCCTCGCCGCCCAGCTCCCGGGCGGTCGCCTCGAACTCCTCCTCGTCGCGTCCCCGTGCCACCCAGTCGGTGTAGAAGGCGACGAAGTCGGCCACGTCGCCCGCGCCCGCCAGCGCCACGTCGCGCACGTCGCCGAAGGCGAGGGTCAGCAGGCGCCGGCGCTGGTACGCCGCGTCGACCGGGGTCGGCACCCCGTAGCCGGCGAGCTCCAGGACCTCCTCCAGCTCGTAGGCGTCCTCCTCGGCCTCGACGGCCCAGTGGTGCTGGCACTCGGCGTACGCGCAGGCCAGCCAGGTGTCCGCCTCGAGCCGCAACAGGAACCAGGCCGCCTCGCGGACCACGGCCGAGGCGTGGGTGCAGGCCGGCACGACGTCACGGTCGGGCAGCGCCTCGTCCTCCGCCTCGACGGCCGTGCGGGGGCCCAGCCCGACCCGGCCGAGGACCTCGACCGCGAGCTGTTCCGCCTCGAGCAGCGCGTCGCCGGTGTAGTGGTCCTGGCGCAGGCGGCTGAGGACGTCGGCCCAGCCGAGGTCCGTCGGATCGGGGTCGGCCGGCGGCGCGCCGTCCGGCATCTCGGCCGGCACCGACCAGCGGGCGATGTACGCCCACCGCAGGAGCCCGCGCGCCTCCAGCACCGGGCCGGCGAAGGCCGGCTCGGGGTCGTCCGGCACCGCCGGGACGATCCAGCCGGCCCCGGCCCACCCGGCGGCCGTCGGCAGCGTGCGCGAGTAGGGCCGCGTGCGGCAGGCCTGGAAGGCGGCCTGCGCGCCGGCCGGTCCCCAGCCGACCCGCACCATGGTCGTGCGCAGGTCGAGCCAGTCGGCGTCGCCCGCCAGCCGCTGCCCACCGCCGGCCGGCATGGCGCCGGGCGTGCCGCGCAGATCGGACCAGTCGTGAGCCCGGACGGCCTCCACCCAGGCGAGCACGACGTCGCCGACCGCCGCCTCGTCGTCGGGGTCCGGCAGCTCGGCGAGGTCGAGCGCGACGGCGTGGGACCGGAAGGCCGGCGCCAGCCAGCGGCCGTCGGGCGCGCGGTAGAGCGTGGCGCCGGCCAGCTCCGCAGGGGAGCAGTCCTCGATCGCCACGGTCTCGCCGCTGCCGAGCAGCGTCAGGGATTGCCTTTGCATCGTTCGCCGGTTCGCCTGGGGTCGGGCGGGTGCGGCACAGTGTGCCCATGGACGCCGCCCGCCTCGAACTGCCCGCCGACCTCCGCCCGCGTGACGGCCGCTTCGGGTCCGGACCGTCGAAGGTCCGTCAGGAGGCGGTGGACCGCCTCGCCGCGGCGGCGCCCGCGCTGCTGGGGACCAGCCACCGCCGTCCCGCGGTCAAGGGACAGGTCCGGCGCATCCGGGACGGGCTGCGGACCTTCTTCGCATTGCCCGACGGCTACGAGGTCGTGCTCGGCAACGGCGGCGCGACGCTGTTCTGGGACGCCGCCGTGCACTGCCTGGTCGAACGCAGGAGCGCCCACGCCGTGTTCGGGGAGTTCTCGACCAAGTTCGCCGAGGCCGCCAGGGCCGCCCCGTTCCTCGACGTGCCGGTCGTCGTCTCCTCGGCCCCTGGCACGCATCCCCACCTGGAGGCTGTCGACGGCGTGGACCTCTACGCCCTCACCCACTGCGAGACGTCCACCGGGGTCGCGATGCCGGTCACGCGGCCGGCCGGGACGCGCCCCGAGGATGCGCTCGTCGCCGTCGACGCGACCAGCGCGGCCGGCGGGCTGCCCGTCGACCCTGCGGAGTGCGACGCCTACTACTTCTCGCCGCAGAAGTGCTTCGGCAGCGAGGGCGGGCTGTTCGTCGCGCTGCTGTCACCCGCCGCGCTGGCCCGCGTGTCCGCGTTGACCGCGAGCGGCCGGCACGTGCCGGCGATGCTCGACCTCGGCCTGGCCGCGGCGAACTCCGCACTGGACCAGACCTACAACACCCCGGCCGTCGCGACGCTGTGGCTGATGGGCGAGCAGATCGACTGGCTGAACGAGCAGGGGGGCCTGGCCTGGGCGGCGAAGGACTGCGCGGCCAAGGCGGCCCACCTCTACGACTGGGCCGCGGCGCGGCCCGACGCCTCCCCGTTCGTCGTCGACCCGGCGATGCGCAGCGCGGTCGTCTGCACGATCGACATCGACGACGCGGTCGACGCGGGCGACGTGACCTCCGCCCTGCGCGCGAACGGCATCCTCGACACGGAGGCCTACCGCAAGCTCGGCCGCAACCAGATCCGCGTGGCGGTGTTCCCGGCGGTCGATCCGGCCGATGTCGAACGCCTGACGGGCGCGCTCGACTTCCTTCTGACCGCACTACGCCGCTGAGCCGCGGATGCGCGCCGCCACCTCCGCGATCGTCGCCGGATCGCCGGGGGTGGGGGTCCACGGCAGGCGCAGCGGGTCGCCCGCGTACCTGGGGATGAGGTGCACGTGGAGGTGGAACACCGTCTGGAACGCCGCCGCCCCGGTGGACTGGAGCACGTTCAGCCCGTCCGGTCTCAGCGTGTCACGAATCTTGAGGCTCACACGGTGGACCGCGACCATGACCGGAACGGCGAGTTCGGCGCCCATGTCCCACAGGTCTGCGACGTGCCGCCGCGGGACCACCAGCGCGTGGCCGACCGTGGCGGGACTGGTGTCCATGAACGCCATCGTCTGCTCGTCTGCGTCGATCACCTCCGCGGGACCGGAGCCGGCGACGATGGCGCAGAACTCGCACCTGTCCATGGGACCGAAGGCTACGGTCCACCAGGGGCGGCGCGGCAAATGAGGCTACGCAACCACCCGCTCTCCGCCTACGATCGACCGACTACGACACGGGCACGCGATCGGAGGGTGGCTGATGGCCATGAACGGAGAGACGCCGACGGTAAGAGTGCGCAACGTCGTCCTGCTGGGGCACGGCGGCACCGGCAAGACGACGTTGGCGGAGGGACTGCTCGCCGCCGCCGGCGTGGGCGACGCCCGCGGCGGGACCCTCGACTTCGAGCCCGAGGAGCGGGACCGCGGGCACTCGCTGGGCCTGGCAACGGCCTCGCTCACTTGGAAGGACCACCGGATCAACCTCCTCGACGCGCCCGGCGGCCCGGAGGCCGTCGGGGACGCGTACCCGGCGTTGCGGGCGGCCGACCTCGCGGTCTTCGTCGTCGACGCCGCCCAGGGCATCCAGGCCCAGCACGACCAGCTGTGGGACGCCTGCGACGCGGCCGGGCTCCCGCGGGTCGTGTTCCTCAACAAGCTGGACAAGGACAACGCGAAGTACCAGGCGAACGTCGATGCGCTCCGCGAGCGCTACGGAAAGCGCCTCGCACCGGTACACATGCCGATCGGCGTCGGGCCCGAGTTCACCGGCGTCATCGACCTGCTGCACTCGTTCGCGGTCCGGCTGGTCGACGGCCGCCGGGTGGAGGACGAGGTCCCGGAGGGCAGGAGGGAGCAGGCGGAGCGCAATCGGGAGTCACTCGTCGAGGCGATCGTCGAGGTCGACGACGACCTGCTCGAGCGCTACCTCGAGGGCGAGGTGCCCTCGACGAAGGAGCTCCAGGAGTGCTTCCGGCACGGCATCGCCGCCGGGGAGTTCTTCCCGGTGCTCTGCGGGTCCGCCGCCATGGGCATCGGCGTGCGGCTGCTCGCGAACTTCATCGTCGAGGAGGGCCCGTCTCCGGCGGACCGCGGCGCCGCCGCGGACGGTCCGCTCGCCCTCTACGTCGCGAAGACCCTGTCCGACCCGTACGTTGGCCGGATCAACGTCCTGCGCGTCCTCTCCGGGCAGCTGCGCCAAGACGACCGCGTCGTCGTGGCCCGCACCGGCGCGGACGTCCGCCTGCACCAGCTGTTCACCCTGTGCGGCAAGGAGCAGACGCCGGTCACGTCGGCCCCGGCCGGTGACCTCGTCGCCGTCGCGAAACTCGACGACGTCGTGACCGGCGACGTGCTGCGATCCCGGGAGGCCGCCGTCGAGGTGGAGCCGGTCCCGATGCCGGAGCCGTTCCACCGGGTCGCGATCGAGGCGGTCTCGGCGGGCGACGAGGACAAGCTGTCGACGGCGCTCGCCCGGCTGTCCGAGGAGGACCCCGCGCTGCGGGTCGACCGCGACTCCGAGACCCGCCAGCTCGTCCTGCGCGGCCACGGGCCCGGGCACATCGACGTGGCGATCGCGCGGCTGAAGCGCAAGTTCGGCGTGAGCGTCCAGCAGGTCCCGCTGCGCCTCGCCTACCGCGAGACCCTCAGGGGCTCCGGAAGCGCGGTCGGCCGGCACGTGAAGCAGTCCGGCGGCCACGGCCAGTACGGGGTCGTCCACCTCGAGGTGGAGCCGCTCGAACGCGGCAGCGGTTTCGAGTTCGAGGACCGCATCGTCGGGGGCGTCGTCCCCAACCAGTTCATCCCGTCGGTCGAGAAGGGGGTCCGCGAGGCGATGGGCCACGGCGTGCTCGCCGGCTACCCGCTCGTGGACTGCCGCGTCCGGCTGGTCGACGGCAAGCACCACTCGGTGGACTCGTCGCAGGTCGCGTTCGAGGTGGCGGGGTCGTTGGGATTCCGCGCGGCCGCGGAGCAGGCGGGCGTCGCGCTGCTCGAACCCGTGATGGAGGTCGCCGTCACCGTGCCCGACGCGCTGACCGGCGACGTCATGGGCGACCTGTCGTCGCGGCGCGGGCGCATCCAGGGCACCGAGCCCGGCCCGATCGGGCGCACCGTCGTCCGGGCCACCGTGCCCGAGGCCGAGATGCTGTCGTACACCGCGGAGCTGCGCAGCCTGTCCAGCGGCACCGGGGCCGTCGAGATGCGCTACGACCGCCACGAGGAATGCCCCGAGAACGTCGCCCGCAAGGTGGTCGCGGCGGCCCAGGAGAAGGGGTAGGCCGGACGCTCCTCGCGCAGGACACCGAGAGCGTCAACGGCACCCGACTGATCAGACCGGCGTCTGCTGGTGCACCGCCAACCGCCACGAGTCTCCCTCCCGTACGTAGGTGCTGTTGAACAGCGCCGTGTAGTCGCTCTTCCCGCGACGGGCAGTGGCCTGGTAGGCCCCGACGGCGCTTCCTTCGGTGAGCTGGAGGACCCGTTCGTTCGAGAGCTCGAACGAAGTCCAGGGGGCGCCACGCATCGAGTCGACGATCTGAGCTCGGTCGTCGATGACCAAACCGCCTGGCAGCAGCATGAGGACGTGTCTGGCGAGCACCTGCTCGTAGAACGCAGCCGCGCTGTCGCCATCGGATGAGAATGCCTTCCATGCGGCACGTTCCAGCTCGAGCAAGTCGTCGTGTACGGACACGGGGAACCTCCCTGGTTCCTCACACCCTTCGGGTCAGACGTCGCGACGCTGGATGATCGCCGCCATGGCCGCGGCGGCCGCGAGGGCGTAGACGATCAAAAGAGCGGCCGCGGGACCGCCGTCGAGGATCGCGGTCACGCCGGGCGTCCCGGTCGGCTCGGTCTGGGTGCCGGCCCCCAGGGCGGCGGCCAGCGAGCCGGCGGCCCTGCAGTCTGGCCTGACCATCGGCGAGTGAGCGGCGTCCGTCGCCGATGCGGCCGTCCACGGCTGACTCCAACGGCCGGGGTTGGCCGACGGGCGGGTGGGCCTCCAGCTCCACGGTGAGTACGCCGTGCCACGGGCGTGGGTCCCGGTCGCTGCCGGTAGCGTGGGCCGATGGCATCCGAGTCGGCCCCGCACATGACGTCAGAGGAGTTCCGCCGCCACGGGCACGCCGTGGTCGACTGGGTGGCCGACTACCTCGACCGCGTCGCCGACCTGCCCGTCCTCGCGCAGGTCAAGCCGGGCGAGATCCGGGCCCGGCTCCCGGCGGGTCCGCCCGAGATCGGGGAGCCGTTCGAGGCGGTGCTGCGCGACCTCGACGACGTCGTGGTCCCCGGGCTGACCCACTGGCAGTCGCCGGACTTCTTCGCCTACTTCCCGGCGAACGTCTCGGGACCGTCGATCCTGGGCGAGCTCGTGTCCGCCGGCCTGGGCGTCCAGGGGATGCTCTGGTCGACGAGCCCCGCCATGACCGAGATCGAGACGCACGTGCTCGACTGGGTGGTCGACCTGCTCGGCCTGCCGGCGGGCTTCTCCTCCGCCGGGGCCGGCGGTGGCGTCTTGCAGGACTCGGCGTCCAGCGCGGTGCTCTGCGCCCTGCTCGCCGCCCGCGAGCGGGCCACCGGCGGGGCGGCGACGCACGCCGGCGTCGACCGGGCTCTGACCGTCTACACCTCCAGCCAGGCGCACTCGTCGGTCGAGAAGGCCGTCCGCATCGCCGGGCTGGGCAGCGACCGGCTCCGCCTGGTCGACGTCGACGCCGCCTTCGCGCTGCGTCCCGACGACCTCGCCCGCCGCATGGCCGACGACCGCGCTGCCGGCGCCACCCCGTGCCTGGTCGTCGCCACGGTCGGCACGACCTCCTCGACCGCGATCGACCCCGTCCGCGCGGCCGGGGAGATCTGCCGGCGGGAAGGGGCGTGGCTCCACGTCGACGCCGCCTACGCGGGCAGCGCCGCCGTCTGCCCCGAGCTGCGGTGGATCCACGACGGCCTCGAGCTCGCCGACAGCTACGCGTTCAACCCCCACAAGTGGCTGCTGACCAACTTCGACTGCTGCTGCTTCTACGTCACCGACCGCGCGGCGCTCGTCCGGGCGCTGAGCATCCTGCCCGAGTACCTGCGCAACACCGCCACCGAGTCGGGCTCCGTGATCGACTACCGCGACTGGCAGGTGCCGCTCGGGCGCCGCTTCCGGGCCCTGAAGCTGTGGTTCGTCATCCGCCACTACGGCGCCGAGGGTCTCCGGCGCCACATCCGCTCGCACGTCGCCGCGGCCCGGGAGCTCGCCGCCGCGGTGGCCGCCGATCCCGGCTTCGAGCTGGCCGCACCTGCCCTGCTCGGCCTCGTGTGCCTCCGGCACCGCGGCGGCGACGACGTCAACCAGGCCGTCCTCGACCGGGTCAACGCCTCCGGCCGGCTGCACCTGACCCACACCCGGCTGGACGGCAAGCTCACGCTGCGCGTCGCCGTCGGCGGAGCGCGCACGGAGCGCCACCACGTGCTGCGGGCGTGGGAGCAGATCCGCGACACGGCCCGGACCCTGGCCGGGGGAGGGTAGGACCGCCCCGATGCACTCGGCACAGCTGGGACCGGCGCAGCGGCGCGCGGCGCTCGACCGCATGGCCTCCGAGGTGTTCGACATCGTCGTGGTCGGCGGGGGCGTCACCGGGGCGGGCGCCGCGCTGGACGCGGCGTCGCGGGGCCTGTCGGTCGCGCTGGTCGAGGCCCGCGACTACGCCGCCGGGACCTCGAGCCGGTCGAGCAAGCTCATCCACGGCGGCCTGCGCTACCTGGAGCAGCTGAACTTCGCGCTCGTCCGCGAGGCCCTGCGCGAGCGCACCCTGCTGCTTACCGTCCTCGCCCCGCACCTCGTCCGGCCCGTGCCGTTCCTCTACCCGCTGCGGCACCACGTGTGGGAACGGGCCTACGTCGGGGTCGGCGTCGCGCTCTACGATCTGATGGCCGGCCGCAGCCCGCTGCCGCGGCACCGCCACCTCACGCGGCGGGGGGCGCTGCGGCGGGTCCCGGCGCTGCGCCGGGATGCGCTCGTCGGCGCCGTCGCGTACCACGACGCACAGGTCGACGACGCCCGCCACACCCTGACCGTCGCCCGCACCGCCGCCCGGTACGGGGCGGCGCTGGCGACCTCGGCGCGCGCCGTGGGGTTCCTGCGGGAGGGCGAGCGGATGGCGGGGGTGCGGGTCCGGGACCTGGAGGGCGGCGCCGACCTCGACGTGCGCGCCCGGCAGGTCATCAACGCGACCGGGGTCTGGACCGACGACGTCCAGGCGCTGATCGGCCGCGGGCGAATCCGCGTGCAGGCGTCGAAGGGCGTCCACCTGGTCGTGCCGCGGGACCGCATCCACTCCGACAGCGGGATCATCCTCCGCACCGAGTCGAGCGTCCTGTTCGTGATCCCGTGGCCCGTGCCGCCGGCCCAGCGTCACTGGATCATCGGCACGACGGACACGGACTGGGAGCTCGGCAAGGCCCACCCGGCCGCCAGCCGCGCCGACATCGACTACCTGCTCGGCCGCGTGAACGCGGTGCTGCGGCACCCGCTGACCCCCGCCGACGTGGAGGGGGTGTACGCCGGGCTGCGGCCGCTGCTGGCGGGCGAGTCGGAGGCCACGAGCAAGCTCAGCCGCGAGCACGCCGTCGTGCGGTCCGTCGCCGGCATGGTCACGGTCGCGGGCGGCAAGTACACGACCTACCGCGTCATGGCCGCCGACGCCGTCGACCTCGCCGCGGCGGGGCTGGATCGGCGGGTGCCGCCGTCGCCGACCGCCGAGACGCCGCTGTTCGGAGCGGCCGGCTACCGCGCCGCGTGGAACGGCCGGGACCGGCTCGCCGCCGGGTCCGGGCTGCACGTCGCCCGCGTCGAGCACCTGCTCGGCCGGTACGGCTCCCGGGTGGGGGAGCTGCTCGATCTGATCGCCGGCCGCCCGGAGCTGGGTCGGCCCATCCCGGGGGCGGAGGACTACCTGGCCGTCGAGGCGGTCTACGCGGCGTCGCACGAGGGCGCGCTGCACCTCGACGACACCCTCACCCGCCGGACCCGCATCTCGATCGAGACGTGGGACCGCGGCGTCGCGGCCGCCGAGCCGGTCGCGCGGCTGATGGGCGAGGCGCTGGGCTGGGACGACGCCGCCGTCGAGCGCGAGGTCGAGCACTACCGCGCCAGGGTCGACGCCGAACGCGAGTCCCAGGCCCAGCACGACGACCGCACGGCCGACGCCGCCCGGATGGGCGCGCCCGACGTCCGCATGGGTTCGTCGCCGACCGCGTAGGCCCGGTCGCGGGTACCCTATGCTGCCGTCCATGGCATCCGGAGGAACCACGAAGGCGGTCATGGCGGCGCTGGTGGCCAACGCGGGCATCGCCGTCGCGAAGTTCGTCGGGTTCCTGCTGACCGGCTCCAGCGCGATGCTCGCCGAATCGGTCCACTCGGTGGCGGACAGCGGCAACCAGGGCCTGCTGCTCCTCGGGGGCCGGGCTGCGCAGCGGCCGGCCAGCGAGGAGCGGCCGTTCGGCTCCGGGCGGGAGCGCTACTTCTGGGCGTTCGTCGTGGCCGTCGTCCTGTTCGCGCTCGGAGCGCTCTTCTCCCTCTACGAGGGCTTCTCCAAGCTCCGGGAGCCGCACGCGCCCGAGTCCCTCGGCATCGCCATCGGAATCCTCTGCGTCGCGATCGTCCTCGAGGGTTTCTCGTTCCGCACCGCGATCGTCGAGGCGAACCATGTGCGCCACGGCGACTCGTGGTGGGCTTTCATCCGCCACAGCCGCAACCCGGAGCTGCCGGTCGTCCTCCTCGAAGACCTCGGAGCCCAGGTCGGCCTGGTTCTCGCGCTGATCGGCGTCGTCCTGGCCAGATACGTCGACCCGGTGTTCGACGCGTACGCGACCCTCGCCATCGGGGTCCTGCTCGGCGTCATCGCCGTGATCCTGGCGATCGAGATGAAGAGCCTGCTCATCGGCGAGGCCGCCCGACCCCGGGACATCACGGCCATCCGGGCCGCACTGGAGCGAGACGGCACCGTCGAGCGCATCATCCACATGCGCACCGTCCACATCGGCCCGGAGCAGCTGTTCGTCGGTGCGAAGCTCGAGATGGACTCGGCGCTGACCTTCGACGAGGTCGCGCGCAAGATCAACGACCTCGAATCCCGCCTGCGCGCCGAGGTGCCGTCCGTCGAGGTGCTCTACCTCGAGCCGGACGTCTACGCCGCCCGCAGCGTCGAGGGCGCTCCGGCCCGCGAGCCGTAGGCCGCAGCGGTCGGGCCGGTCAGAACAGGGAGCGGTACAGCGCCACGGTGCGTTCGGCGATGGCGGTCCAGCTGAAGTGCTCGACGACCCTGGCACGGCCGGCGGCGCCGAAGCGGCGCCCGCAGGCGGGGTCGTCGAGCAGGGAGTTCACGCGGTCGGCGATCCCGCGGGCGAAGCCCGCCGGGTTCCGCGGTGCGCCGAACGGGTCGTCGCCGGGCTCGAACGGGACGAGCCAGCCGGTGGCGCCGTCGACGACGACCTCCGGGATGCCCCCGACCGCCGAGGCGACGACCGGTGCCTCGCACGCCATCGCCTCGAGGTTGACCAGCCCGAACGGCTCGTAGATCGACGGGCACACGAAGGCCGCGGCGTGGCTGAGGATCTGCACCACGTCGGGTCGGGGGAGCAGCTCGTCGATCCAGACGACCCCGCCGCGGTCGGCCTGGAGCGCCTCGACCATCGCGTGGACCTCCCTGCCGATCTCGGGGGTGTCCGGCGCGCCCGCCACGAGCACCAGCTGCGCGTCCGGTCGAAGGTGCGGCGCGGCCTCGAGCAGGTGCACCAGCCCCTTCTGGCGGGTGATGCGACCGAGGAAGACCACCGACGGGCGCCCCGGGTCGACGCCATGCCGGGCGAGCGCGTCCGTGCCGGTGTCCGGGCGGTACTCGTCCGGGTCGATGCCGTTGTGGATCACCGTGACCCGAGCCGGGTCCACGGCGGGGTAGCACGCGAGGACGTCGGCCCGCATGCCCTCCGACACGGCGATGACCGCGTCCGCACCCTCCAGGCCGGTGCGCTCGCAGAACCGCGACAGCGCGTAGCCGCCGCCCAGCTGCTCGGCCTTCCACGGGCGCAGGGGCTCGAGGCTGTGGGTCGTGGCGACGTGCGGGACGCCGTGCAGCAGCTTGGCCAGGTGACCGCCGAGGTTCGCGTACCAGGTGTGGCTGTGAACGAGGTCGGCGCCCGCCGCGCCGGCGGCCATGGCGAGGTCGACCGACATCGTCTCCAGCGCCGCCGCGTACGGCTGCGGCCCCGCCAGCGCATCCCACGGCCGGTACGATGCGGCGACGGCGGGCGCGCCGGCTGTAGCGCCCGTGATGGCGTCCCGCGGCGCGCCGAAGGCGTGGATCTCCACCTCGACCAGCCGGGCGAGTTCGCGCGCGAGGTAGGTGACGTGGACGCCGGCGCCGCCGTAGACCTCCGGCGGGTACTCGCGGGTGAGCTGCGCGACCCTCACGCGTCGACCTTCTGGCCCTTCCCGATCACGACGACGCCGTTGCCGGAGACCGTGAAGCGCTCGCGGTCGCGGTCGAGGTCCACGCCGATCCGGGCGCCCTCGGGGATCTCGACGTTCTTGTCGACGATCGCGTTGCGCACGACGGCATGGCGGCCCACGTCGACGTTGTGCATCAACACCGAGTTTTCGACGGAGGCGTGCGAGTGGATCTGGACGCCCGGGGACAGCACCGAGCGGCGCGCGCACCCGCCGGACACGACAACGCCGGCGCAGACCATCGAGTTGAGGGCCTGCCCGACGCGCCCGGGATCGTCGAAGACGAACTTGGCCGGCGGGAGCGGCGGGTGCCAGGACAGGATCGGCCAGTGCTCGTTGTAGAGGTTGAAGACCGGGTGCACCGAGATCAGGTCCATCTGGGCGTCGTAGTAGGCGTCGAGCGTGCCGACGTCGCGCCAGTAGCCCCGGTCGCGGTCGGTGGCGCCACGCACCTGGTTGCGGGAGAAGTCGTAGACCCGCGCCTCGCCGCGCCCCACGAGCAGCGGGATGATGCTGCCGCCGACGTCGTGCGCGGACGCCTCGTCGCCCGCGTCGGTCGTCACGGCCTCGATCAGCACGTCGGTCGAGAAGATGTAGTTGCCCATGGAGGCGAAGACCTCGTCAGGCGAGTCGGGCAGCCCCTCGACCGCAGCGGGCTTCTCCAGGAACTCGGCGATCGTGCGGCCGTCGGCTGCGGTGGAGATGACCCCGAACTGGCCGGCCTGGTCGCGCGGTACCCGGATCCCCGCCACGGTCACGCCCGCGCCGGAGGCGATGTGCTCCTCCAGCATCTGCCGCGGGTCCATGCGGTAGATGTGGTCGGCGCCGAACACGATGATGTAGCCGGGCCGCTCGTCGTACACGAGGTTGAGGTTCTGGTAGATCGCGTCCGCCGAGCCGGCGAACCAGTGCGGGCCGCGCCGCATCTGCGCGGGCACCGGGGTCACGTAGTTGCCGAGCAGGGGCGACAGCCGCCACGTCTGCGTGATGTGCCGGTCGAGGCTGTGGCTCTTGTACTGCGTCAGCACCACGATCTGGCGGAACGACGCGTTCACGAGGTTGCTCAGCACGAAGTCGACGAGCCGGTAGTTGCCCCCGAACGGCACCGCCGGCTTGGCGCGGTCGGCCGTCAGGGGGGCCAGTCGCTTGCCCTCGCCGCCGGCGAGCACCATCGCCAGGACCTTCGACTGCACCATCGCGGTCACCCTACCCGTCACCGTGCGAGCGCGTGGTACTCCTCGTTGGGCAGCATGCCGGCGGCCAGCGACATGCGGTTGGTGAAGTTGTACATCGCCGCGATCTCGAGCACGTCCCACACCTCCTCGTCGGTCAGGCCGTGCTTGCGGAGGGCCTCGAGGTCGTCGGGGTCGCACTCCAGCGGGGCGCGGGTGACCTTGACCGCGTAGTCGAGGATCGCGGTCAGGCGGTCGTCGAGGCCGGCCCGGCGGTGGTCGAGCGTGATCCGGTCGGCGAGCACCGGGTCGCCGAGCTCCTGGCGCAGCGCCGCCCCGTGTGCGACCAGGCAGTACAGGCAGCCGTTCGCCATCGACACGGCGACGGCGATCATCTCCCGCTCGGCGGCGGAGAGGTGCTCGGTGGCCTCGTGGAGCTGCTTGTAGTGGGCGAACCACGCGCGCAGCCGCTCCGGGCGGAAGCTGTACGCCCGGAACACGTTCGGGACGAAGCCGATGCGCTCCCGCGCCTTGGCGAACAGACCGCGCAGGTCGTCCGGCAGCTCGGACTCGTCGGGCACGGGGAACCAGCTGATCGCGTCGTCCATCCCGTCAGCCTTCCCGCCGGGCTGCCCGTCCGCAACCCTTCGGGGTGGAATCTTCGAACTGTCGAAGACTCCACCCCGGAGGCGCCTGTCGCGCGCTGTCCACAGGGGCCGCGGACCATCCATGCGGCGCGCCCGGGCCGGACGCACGCTGTGGCCCATGACCGCAGGACGCTGGGAACGGCTGCACGAGCGGTGCACGAACCGCCAGAGCGGGGTGGTGGGGGCGTGGCAGGCGGTCGAGCATGGCATCGCCGGCAGCACGTTCGCGACCTTCGCCAGGGCGCACGGCTGGCAGGCGCTGCATCCGGGCATCTGGGCGGCGCCGGGTTCGCCGGAGGACTATTCCCGCGCCGTCTACGCCGCCCTCGTGTCGTTGCGCTTCGGGGCGATCCTCACCGGTGAGTCGGCGTTGTGGGCTGCCGGCGCCGTACGGGAGCCTCGGCGGGTCGCCGTCCTGGTGCGCCCGCGTCGTCACTGCTCGCCCCGGACCGGCGTGGTGGCGTACCGCGGTGCCTGGGTGGCGGGGGACCGCGTCGAGCGCCGACGCGGCTTCCGCTGCGCTCCCGTGCTGCGCGCGGTCACCGACCACGCGCGCGACAGCGGTCGAGACGCCGTCGTCAAGACGCTCGTCGAGCTTGATCGGCTCCGCGAGGCGTCGCCCGCGGCCGTCCTGGGCTATCTCGAGCGGCGCGGCCGCTTCCTGGGGGTCGGCACGGTCCGGTATGCGGCCCGTCGCCTCCTCGACCGCGGCCTCAGCCACTCAGGCGGCGAGGCGTACGCCCGCCGGCTGCTGCGCGAGGCGGGGGTCGATGTGCACGCACGCCCGTTCACGGTCGTCGCCGGCGGGGTGATCTTCGGCGAGATCGACCTCGCGTGTCTCGCGGTCCGCTACGGCGCCGAGGTCGACGGGCCGGTCCACGACCTGCCGGAGGTTGCGGCCGCGGATAAGGTCCGCGACCGCCGGCTGCGGCGCATCGACTGGACGATCGATCGCTTCCGCGACGAAGAGGTCCGCCGCGACCCCGCCGGCTTCGTCCGCGCCGTCCGGGACGGCCTCGCGGCCGCCGCGCGTCGCGGCGGAGCTCCGTGGCCTGGCTGATCGTCGGCCCGGCGTTCCGGGGTGGAATCTTCGGACTGTCGAAGAAACCACCCCGGAACCGCGATGGACCGGGGACCTCGGGTGCGTCAGCCGGCGGTCGTCGTGAAGCAGGACTGGGTGAAGTCGTAGCCCTCGGCGGTCGGGCCGACGAAGAAGTCCTGGAGCACGTCGAGGCCCACGATCGCCTCCGGGTTCGGTTCGGAGACGATGCTGCCGCGGTACGCGGTCTCGTTCGGGTCGCCGACGAAGTTGCCGGCCTCGTCGGGCAGCATGCCCTCGTAGTCGACGTCGTCGAGTTCGGAGACGGCGGCGAGCAGTCCCTCCCGGGTGAGGTCGCCGTTCTCGGCGGCCTGCTCCAGCGCGGCCTTCAGCGGGTAGGACCAGACCCACCCGGAGGTGTAGCCGTCGTTGAGGTCGACGTCCCCAAGCGCCTCCTCCATCGCGTCGCGGCCCGGCGACTCCTGGGTCCACGTCCACGGGGCCGAGGCGAGGTACAGCGCCTGGACGGCCTCGGCGGCGGGGCTGGTGAGCAACCCCTTGTTCCACGACGGGCCGGTGCCGATGAACGTCCCCTGGTAGCCCTGCGCCGCCGTGTTGCCGACGACGGCGCCCGCGTCCGTTGGGTTGGTCGTGAGGATGACCAGGTCCGGCTGCTGGCTGGCGACGGCGCTGATGGCCCCGGACTGGTTGTCCGGTCCCGGGGCGGTCTCGACATCGGTGAACTCGAGGCCGTTGGCCTCGGCCGCGATCCGCGCGCCGGCGGCGGCGTCGCCGCCGTAGTCGCCGGGGTAATGGACCGCCATGACGGTCTCGATGCCCTCGAGGTTCTCCACGGCCCAGTCGATCGAGTTCATCGACTCGAAGCAGTAGTTCACCCCGGACTCGAGGATGACGTCCTGGAAGGCCCATTCCGAGGTCCACGACGCCGGGACGGCGACGATGCCCTCGGCGTTCAGGTCCTCGATGATGGCCGCCGTGGTCGGCGACCCGAGCGTTTGCGCGAGCGCGAGGACGTCGTTCTTGATCGCCTGGTACTCCTGGTTGTGGATCTCCGGGTTGTACTGGTTGTCGCGGACGAACTCGGTGACGTTCACGTCGAAGCCGCCGATGCCCCCGTCTTCGTTCACGCGGTTCCAGAAGGCCTTCTGCGCGTCGGTGATCGGCACGGCGAGCGCGGCGAAGGGCCCCACGGTGAGGTCGGAGAGCGTGCCGAGGTAGATGCACCCGTTGTCGGGGTTCACGGCGTCGGGGCAGGCCTCTTCGGTCACGCCGGTGTCGAAGGCGATGTCACCGGCCGGCGTCGTGCCCTCGGTGGGCGACCCCGTGTCGGTCGGCGTGGCCGTGTCGGCGGCCGTCTCGGTTGGGGTGTCGGTGGCGGTGTCGGCCGGTGCGGTCGTCTCGGCCGGCGCCGCCCCGGTGTCGACGTCCTCCACGTCGGCGGTCGTCCCGGAGTCTCGACAGCCGGTCGCGATCAGCGCGAGCACGGCCAGCACGATGGCGAACCTCGGCCATTGACGGTGCTGCTTCATTCCGCGTTCCTTTCATTCCAGACGGGCATGACGAAAACCTTCAGTACGAGAAGGGCCATCCCTTCCAGTAGTTGCGGACCCGCAGCCATACCCCGAACAGCCCGCGCGGTTCGAAGATCAGGAACGCGATGATGAGCAGGCCGTAGAGCATGGCCTCGAGCTCGACGTTGGTCAACAGCCCGCCCCCGGTGACGCCCTGCCCGATGAAGGGCACGAAACGGGGCACCTGCTGGGTGAAGCGGGGGAGGAGCGTGACGAACATCGCCCCCATGATCGAACCGGAAATCGTGGCCGCACCGCCGATCAGCACCATCGCGATGAACCGGACGCTGAGCAGGAGGTTGAACGAGTTCGGCTCGACCGTGCGGGTGATCGTGTAGAGCAGCGCGCCGCAGATGCCGGCGTAGAACGACGAGATCGTGAAGGCGAGCAGCTTCGCCTTGGTGAGGCTCACCCCGATGACCTCGGCGGCGATGTCGCGGTCGCGGACCGCGGCGAACGCCCGCCCGACGCCGGACCGCGCGAGGTTGCGGGCCGGCACCGCCGCCGCGATCAGGACCACCAGGGCGAACAGGTAGACCTTCTGGGCGCCGCTGAGCACCGCGCCGCCGGCGGTCAGGGAGTTGCCGAAGAGGCTGGCCTGGACGGCGTCGCGCCCCACCCCCGGGCCGCCGGTGACGCTGTCCCACTCGCGGAAGACGTGCTCGCCGAGGAAGACGAGGCCGAGCGTGACGATCGCCAGGTACAGCCCCCGCAGCCGGGTGGCGAGCGGCGCCACCAGCAGGCCGGCCGCCCCCGCGACCAGGCCCGCGGCGGGCAGCCACACGACCATCGGCAGGCCGAACCCGACCAGCCGGCCGTCGGGGTCGCCGCTGAGCACCGCGGCGGTGTAGGCCCCCAGGCCGACGAAGAACGCGTGGCCGAGGGACACCTGGCCGGCGTAGCCCGTCACGATGTTGAGCCCGATCGCACCCACCGACATCGCCAGCCCGGTGCCCAGCAGGACCAGCACCTGGTCGCTGACCGCGAACGGCAGGGCGAACGCCGCCGCGACGATCGCGAGCACGCCGGCGCGCTTGGCCGGCGTGTTCAGCAGGGCGATGTCGGAGGAGTAGGACGTGTAGAGCTCCGGTCGCCCCCTCGGCCGGGACCCCCGGCCGCCGCGGTCCGTCAGCAGCGCCGTCATACCCGCTCGACCTCGGGGGTGCCGAACAGGCCGTACGGTCGGAGGAGGAGCACGATCAGCAGGACGACGTAGGGCGAGACGACCGCGAAGTTGTTGCCGAGCCACGGCGCCGCCGTCGGCTGGTAGGTCCCGACCAGCGCCTCGATCACCCCGACGACGAGCCCGCCGATCACGGCGCCGCCGACGGAGTCCAGGCCGCCGATGATGATCGCCGGCAGGGCCTTCAGGGCGATGATCCAGGTCTGCTGGTCGATGCTCCCGCCGGTTCCCACGAACGTGCCGGCCAGGGCGGCGAGCGCTCCGGCGATCGCCCACGACAGGGCGAACACCATGCCGACGGAGATGCCCTGCGCCAGGGCGGTCTCCTGGTCGAACGCGGTCGCCCGCATCGCCAGCCCCGTGCGGGAGTACTTGAAGAACGCAAACAGGGCCGCCACGACCACAGCCGTCGTGAGCATCATCGCGAGGAAGCGCTGCTGCACGAACACGTCGCCGACCCGGAGGGTGTCCAGCCCCCACGGGCTCGTGAAGTTGCGGATGGTGTTGCCGAGGAAGCGGTTGACGACCACGCGGATGGTGATGTCGACGCCGATCGTGATGATCGCCACGACGAACACGGGCTTGCCGACCATCGGGCGCAGGGCCGAGCGCTCCACGATCAGCCCGAGCAGCGCGGTGAGCAGCATCGCCACCGGAACCGCCGCGAAGAACGGGAGCCCGAACGACCCGGTCAGGAAGACGACCATGGTCGCTCCGGCCACCATCAGCGCCGGCTGGGCGAAGCTGATGACGAGCGTCGACTTGTAGATGATCACGAAGCCGAGGGCGAGCAGGGCGTAGATCGACCCGTTGCCGAGCCCCTGGATCAGGCTCTGCCCGAACCTGGTCACGGCGCGGTCCCCGCGGGTCTGCCGGAGGCCGACCGGCCCCCGCCGTACATGCCGTCGACGAGGCCGGCGAACATGTCGGTGATCGCCGCGCGCTTGACCTTCTGCGTTGCCGTCAGCTCGCCGTCCTCGTGGTCCAGCTCCTTGGGCAGCATCGTGAACTTCTTGATCTGCTCGGCCGACGCCACGCGGCTGTTGACGCCATCGACGACGCCCTGGACGAGCTTGCGGACCTCCGGCTTGTCCGCGAGGTCCCGGTACGTGGTGTACGGCAGCCGCCGGCGTTGCGCCCAGTCGCCGACGGTGTCGAGCTCGATCCCGATCAGCGCGGTGAGGTAGGGCCGCCGGTCGCCGATCACGACCGCCTCCTTGACGTACGGCGAGGCCTTGATCGCGTTCTCGATCTCCGAAGGGGAGACGTTCTTGCCGCCGGCCGTGATGATGATGTCCTTCATCCGGTCGGTGATCTTCACGTGCGTGCCGTCGACCCAGACGCCGACGTCGCCGGTGTGGAGCCACCCGTCCGGTTCGAGGGTGCGGCGGGTGGCGTCGGCGTTGCGCCAGTAGCCGGCGAACACCGCCGGGTTCCGGGTGAGGATCTCGCCGGTCTCGGAATCGATGCGCAGCTCGGTCCCCGGCTGGGGCTCGCCGACCGTGCCGAGCTTCACCCGGCCGGGGCGGTTGACCGTCGCGACCGCGCTGTTCTCCGTCATGCCGTAGATCTCGTAGATCGGGACGCCGATGCCGAAGAACCACTGCAGGATCTCGGGGGCGATCGGCGCAGCCCCGGACCCGGCCGCCCGGCACTTGCGGAGTCCGACCCGGTCGCGCAGCGACCGGAAGAGGAAGGGGTAGCCGAGCCCGTACAGGACCCGGGTCTGCGCCGTCGGTCGTCCGCCGTTGCGGACCATCGCGTCGCCGATGCGGCCCGCGACCCGGATCCACAGGGCGTAGTTCAACCGCTTGACCAGCGACGCGGACGCCATGCGGATCTGGATGCCCGCGTGAATCTTCTCCCAGATGCGCGGCACGGCGAAGAACAGCGTTGGCTGCACCTCGCGGAGGTTCTGCTGCACCGTCTCGATCGACTCGGCGAAGTGCACGGTCGTGCCGGCCTGGGCGTTCACCCAAACGGTGGCGATGCGCTCGGCGACGTGGCACAGCGGGAGGTAAGACAGCGTGATGTCGTCCGGACCGGGGGGCGGGTTGTAGAAGCCGCCCTCGGTCACCAGCGCCTTGATCGCGAACTCGACGTTCGCGTTCGTCAGCATCGCGCCCTTCGGCGGGCCGGTGGTGCCCGACGTGTAGATCAGCGTCATGACGTCGTCGGGCGCCGCCGAGTTCATGCGCTCCTCGACGGTGGCGGGGTGATCGGCGCGGTGGCGGCGGCCCAGGACCAGGAAGTCGTCCCACGACAGCAGGCGCGGGTCGTCGTAGCGGTGCCGGATGCCGCGGGGCTCGACGTAGACGATGCGCTCGAGGTCGGGCAGCTCGCCGGCGACGGCGAGCGCCTTGTCGACCTGCTCCTGGTCCTCGGCGACGAGGATCTTCGAGCCCGAGTTCGACAGCAGGTAGGAGACCTCGGCCGCCGGGTTCGTCGGGTACAGGCCCATGGTGATCGCCCGGACGGCACAGGTGGCGAGGTCGGCGTAGAGCCACTCGGGCCGGTTCTCGGAGTGGATCGCGACCCGGTCGCCCGGGGCCACCCCCAGGGCGAGCAGGCCATGGGCGACGTCGAGGACGTGATCCCAGTACTGCGCCCAGGTGACCTCCTGCCAGATCCCGAAGTCCTTCTCCCGCAGGGCGACGCGCTGCGGGTCGCGCTGCGCCCGGTCGCGCACGCGCGCCGGGACGGTCATGGTCGTGGTGGGTGCGGGGGGTTCAAGGGTGGCGGTCATCGCGGCGCTCCCATCGGTGCGGCGGAGGCGTGCTCCTGGCCGAGGTAGGCCCGGATGACGTCGGGGTCGCGCTGGACGTCGTGGGGCGGACCGGTCGTGATCGGGCTGCCGAAGTCGACGACCATCACCCGGTCGGCGAGGTCCATCACCACGCCCATGTCGTGCTCGACCATGATGATCGGGACCGCGAGCTCGTCGCGGATGTCGAGGACGAACCGCGCCATGTCCTCGGTTTCCTCGACGTTCATCCCGGCGACGGGCTCGTCGAGCAGGAGCAGCTTCGGCTCCATCGCGAGGGCGCGACCGAGCTCGACGCGCTTCTGGATGCCGTAGGGCAGCAGGCCGACCGGAAACTTGCGGTACTGCTGGATCTCGAGGAAGTCGATGATGTCCTCGACGACCGCCCGGTGGGCGACCTCCTCGCTGTGCGCCCTGCCGGCGAACACCAGCGCCGCCAGGACGCCGTAGCGGACGTGGTGGTGGCGGCCGAGCATGAGGTTGTCGATGACCGTGAGGTTGGAGAACAGCTCGATGTTCTGGAACGTGCGGGCCATGCCCATCGCGGCGATCTGGTGGGGCGACCGGCCCACGATGTCCTCCCCGACGAAGCGGACCGTCCCGCGCTGCGGCCGGTAGACGCCGGAGAGGACGTTGAAGATCGACGTCTTGCCGGCGCCGTTCGGGCCGATGATCGCGAACAGCTCCTTCGCACCGACCTCGAAGGAGATGCCGCTGATCGCCCTGACGCCGGCGAAGTGCAGATGCACGTCGGAGAACTCCAGCACCGGGCGGGCGTCGTCGACCTCCGCGGAGGTCTTCTCCAGCGCGGCGGCGAACGCGTCGCTCACGACAGCCACCGCTTGCGCCGCTTGTAGTGCTTGACGTCGCGGAACGACCGGGGGGTGCCCTCGTCGTGCAGCCCCAGGTAGAACTCGCGGACGTCTTCGTCCTCGAGCAGTTCGGAGGCGCCCTTGTCCATCACGATCTTGCCCGTCTCCATAATGTAGCCGTGCTCGGCGATGGACAGGGCCATGCTGGCGTTCTGCTCGACCAGCAGGACGGTGGTGCCGCGCTGGTTGATCTCGACGATCAGGTCGCGGATCTGCTGCACCAGCAGCGGAGCCAGGCCGAGGCTGGGCTCGTCGAGCAGCAGGTAGCGGGGATCGGACATCATCGCGCGGCCCATGGCGAGCATCTGCTGCTCGCCGCCGGACAGGTACCCGGCCGTCGCCCGGCGCCGGTCGCGCAGCACCGGGAACAGGTCGTAGACCCGCTCCATGTTCTCGGAGAGTCTGCGGGTGTTTCTGTGCGCCCCCACGCGCAGGTTCTCCTCGACGCTGAACTCGGCGAAGACCCGCCGCCCCTCGAGGACCTGCTTGACGCCCGCGCTCACGACCCTGGCCGGGGACAGGTGGTGGATGGGGTCGCCGTCGAGGGTGATCTGCCCCTTGGTGACCTCACCCTCGTGCACGTCGAGCAGCCCGGACACGGCGCGCAGCAGGGTGGTCTTGCCGGCACCGTTCGCGCCGAGCAGCGCGACGATCTTCCCCTCCGGCACGTCCAGGCTGACCCCGCGCAGGACCAGGATGACGTCGTCGTAGACGACTTCCAGGTTCTCGACGGACAGCACCGGCTGCCTTCCCTCGTCCCCTCACCGCACGGCGGATGGCGACGTACTTGCCGGATAGTAGAGAACGAGGGGGCGCCTGTCTGCGGGCGCGGCGAAAGACCGCCCGTTGGCTCGGGTCTAGCGGCCGAAGCGGCGGAGGCGCAGCGAGTTGGCGACGACGCTGACGGACGAGAACGCCATCGCGGCGCCGGCGATCATCGGGTTCAGCAGCCCCATGGCGGCGAGCGGCAGGGCCGCGACGTTGTAGGCGAACGCCCAGCCGAGGTTCTGGCGGATCGTGCGGTAGGTGCGGCGTGACAGCTCGATCGCGGTCGCGACGCCCTCGACGTCGCCGCGCAGGAGGGTGAGGTCGCTCGACTCGATCGCGACGTCTGCGCCCGTCCCGATCGCGATGCCGAG
>JACCXR010000299.1 GCA_013696915.1 Euzebyaceae bacterium | reverse complement strand
CGAGTGGCTCACGGAACGCATCGCAGCCACGCCGCGGGGGCTGCTCGTCGCCGGCGATGGGGAGGTCGCGGCCGGACCGCTGCTCGACCTCGCCCGGACCGCCGGCTGGCCGGTGCTCGCCGAGCCGACCAGCGGCGCCCGCGGCGGCGACCACGCGGTCTCGACGTATCACCTGCTGCTCGGCCACGAGCCGTTCGCGGAGGCCCACCGGCCGGACCTCGTTCTGACCGTCGGCAAGGTCGGTCTGTCGCGGCCACTGCTCGGCCTGCTCGCCGACGGCGTGCCGCAGGTCGTGGTCGCCCGCGACGGCGGATGGCTCGACCCCGCGCGGACCGCGCAGCGGCTCGTCGCGGCCGACCCGGAGCTGCTCGCCGAGGCGGTCACCGCACAGCTGGAGCCCCCCCAGGGCTCGGACTGGCTCAGCGGCTGGCTCGCCGCCGAACGGGCCGGCCGGTCCGCCCTCGACGGCCTCCTCGACGCCGTCGAGGAACCCTCCGAGCCGCGGACGGCGCGCGACCTCGCCGCGCTCGCGCCGGACGGGTCGCTCCTGGTCGCCGCGTCCAGCATGCCGGTCCGCGACCTCAACCTGGCGATGCGCCCCAGGTCCGGCCTGCGCGTGGTCGGCAACCGCGGGGCGAGCGGCATCGACGGGTTCGTCTCCACCGCCGTCGGGGCCGCGCTGGCCCACTCCGGGCCCGCGCTGGCCCTCGTGGGGGACCTCTCCCTCCTGCACGACGCCAACGGTCTCCTGCTCGCCGGCGAGCCGGCCCCCGACCTCGTGCTCGTCGTGATCGACAACGACGGTGGCGGGATCTTCTCGTTCCTGCCGCAGGCCGCGTTCCCCGACCGCTTCGAGCGCCTCTTCGGGACCCCGCACGGGGTCGACCTCGCCCGGGTCGCCGCGGTCGCCGGTCACGGGTTCGCGCGGCTCGACCGCGCCGACGGCCTGCCCGCCGCCGTCGACGCCGCCCGCTCGGCCGGCGGGCTGCAGATCGTCGGGGTCCGCACCGACCGCGGCGCGAACGCCGCCCTCCACCAGAGGCTCCAGGACGCGGTCGCCGAGGCGCTCCCGGCCTGAGCGCGCGGGTCAGGACTCCAGCGCGGACTGCATCGCCCGCAGCTTCAAACGGGTCTCCTCGAGCTCCGCCTCCGGCAGCGACCCCGCGACGATCCCCGCGCCGGCGAAGAGGCGGGCTCGCCGGCCGTCGACCTCCGCGCAGCGCAGCGCGATCCCCCACTCGCCGTCTCCCCGCGCGTCCACCCAGCCGACGGGCCCGCTGTAGCGGGCGCGGTCCATGCCCTCCAGCGCACGGATCCGCTCGAGCGCCGCCGCCCGGGGGGTGCCGCAGACGGCCGCGGTCGGGTGGAGGGCGGCCGCCAGCTCCAGCGCGCTCGCCGGCTGCGCCAGCGTGCCGGTGACCGCCGTCGCCAGGTGCTGGACGTTGTCGAGACGGAGCAGCGACGGTGCCGCGTCGACCGCCAGCGCAGCGCAGCGCGGCGCGAGCACGTCGCTCACGGACGCGACCGCCGGCCGGTGCTCCGCCAGGTCCTTCTCCGAGCGCAGCAGTGCCCCGCCCAGCCGCGCGTCCTCGGCGTCGTCCGCGCCCCGGGCCGCCGAGCCCGCGAGCACGACCGACTCGACCAGCGGGCCCGCCCGGCGCACGAGCAGCTCGGGCGTGGCGCCGACGAGACCGTCGCACAGGAACGTGTAGCAGGAGGGGAAGCGCTCGGCGAGCCGGTGGGCGAGGGCCCGGAGGTCCAGGGGCGCCTCGGCCCAGACGAGGACGTCGCGCGCGAGCACGACCTTCTCGAGTGCGCCCTCGCCCCGCCGCAGCTCGCGGACCGTCGCGGCGACCGCCTCGATCCACCGCAGTTCCGGGATCGACGCGCCCGCGTAACGGATGCGCCCGGGGCGGGGCAGGGCCTCGACGGCGTCGGCGCGCCAGCCGTCCGGCGGCTCGTCACCGACGACCGTCAGCCACGCCCGCCCGTCGCGGCGACCGAGAACGACCCGGGGGATGATGAGCACCGACCGGCGCGAGCGGGCGTCGAAGGTGAAGCTGCCGAACGCAATCGGACCAGTGCCCGCGATGCCGACATCGTCGACCACCTCGGCCCGGCCGAGCAGCGCATCGAGGGCGGCGCCGGCGCGCGCGAACCGGTCCCCGCCCGTGCCCGCCTCGACGCGCGCTGCCTCGCCCCAGCCGACCATGCCCTCGCCGTGGCGCAGCCAGGCGGTCCCGCCGGGATCGGGCAGTCGTGGGAGCAGATCTCCCGGGTCGTCGACCTCCACGGTGCGGACAGTCAGCGGCCGCGTCGGCGCACGGACGGACGCGGCGGTCATCGCGCCGGCTCGTCGGGGTCCGCGGACGGCGCGGGCCCCGGCTCGTCCGGGTCCGCGGAGAGCGCGGGCCTCGGGTCGTCCGGGTCAGCGGACGGCGTGGGCCTCGGGTCGTCCGGGTCAGCGGACGGCGCCGCCGGCGCGGACTGATTCACGGCCGCCAACTGGCCGCCGGCGTCGCGTTCGATGCGCGAGCGCGCCGCCGCGAGCAGCCGCCGGCGGAAGTGATGCGCGACCACCGCGCCGACCGCCGGCAGCATCGCGCCGAGCGCGTCGACCATCAGGCCCGCGGCGTCCTCGTCGCTGGCGGCGGACCCGCGGATCGGGTCGCGGACGTAGCGGGCGAACAGGTCGACGGCCTGCTCCGCGACGGCCCGCATGGCCTCGTCATGGCGGCGCGCCAGGGCGAGCAGTTCGCTCAGCGGCACACCGGCCTCCAACAGCGCGAGACCCGCCCGGACGGCGTCCGCGTCGGCGGCGGTGTAGGGCTCGTCGCCCTCGGCGCGGGCCACGAGCAGCCCCTCGCGCTCGATGGCCTCCAGCAGGGTCACCGACACGCCGGTGCGCTCGGCGAGGCCGTCGAGGCTGAGCCGCTCCGGCGGACCGGCGGCTGGGTCCTCGCCCGGCAGGGGACCGGTCAGGGCGGCTGCGAGCGCCTGCTCGCCGGCGTCGAGGTCGCCGGAGACCACGCGCGCGACCATGGCGAGGCTGAATCCGCGGCCCTTGAGGTCACGGATGCGCTCGAGGCCCCGGCGGTGCTCCTCGGAGTACCACGCGGCCCGTCCCTCCCGCTCGGGCCGGGGCAGCAGCCCGCGGGCCTGGTAGAAGCGGACGGTGTCCACGCTGACCCCGCAGCGGCTCGCCAGTTCATCCACCCGGTAGCGCACGACCTCCCACTCTACGAGTCCGCGCTCCCACCGCCACGCGCGGCCCCCGCGGCGCCTCTCGCGGTCAGTGGCGCAGCGTTCTCGCGGCCTCGCGGTAGCGGTCCATCTCCGCCACGTAGGCGTCAGCGTCGGCCTTCACCTGCGGATGCCGCATCCCCATTGCGACGGCGGCGAAACGGGCGCCCCGGAAGTAGGGCTCGAGCGCGCGCACCGGCATGGCGGTGTCTCCGGGCTCCGGGGTCCCCGCCGCGGGCGGCGCCTGGCGGACGGGCGGCAGGCCGAGCGCCGCGACGGCGGCGACCACGTCGTCCTCGGCAATCCGGTCCGCGAAGTCGCGGGCGACCCACCGGAAGCACTCGTCGCCGCCGGGCCCGACGATCACGACCGCGGGCCGGGCGATGCCGCCGCGCTCGTCGTGCCAGACACCGTAGGGCCGGATCGCGCGCGAGGCGTCAGCATCGGACAGCAGCGGGAAGCCGAGCGCGAGCTTGGAAACCATCGCCGCGTTGCGGCCGGGCGGGTCGACGCTGACGCCCGCGACCCGCGCGCCGGCTCGGGTGATCTCGTCGTGCCGCAGGGCCAGGCTGACCAGCTGGCCGTTACAGTACGGTCACCAGTCCCCGCGGTAGAAGACCAGCAGGACGGCGGCATCGCGGTGATCCGACAGCGTCCAGCCGGCGCCGGACTGGTCGGTCAGGGTGAAGTCGGGGGCCGTCACGATCGTCCTCTCGGCCGAGGCGTCCGTCACCCTACCCCGCCACGCGCACCCTCAGAGCTCGGAGGACTCGGACACCGGTTCGTCCCAGGACAGCAGCTCCTCGAGTGCGCTGCGGGCGGACCCGCCGCCCGCGAAGGGCGCGGACTCCCACACGATGCCCTCCGGCAGGTCGTCGATGGGGTCGGCGCCGTCGGCGACGGGCGCGGCGGACACGGGGAGGTTCGGCTCGACCGGCGCCACGGCGGCCGCGGGAGGATCCGGTTCGACCGCCGAGAGGGCGGGGAGCGGGGCGGCCAGCGGAAGGCCGGGCTCGGCCGCCGCAACGGCGGGCGGAGGCGGCAGCGGCGCGAGCACGGGTGCGACCGCCTGCTCAGCGGCGGCGGACACCGGCACGACATGGCCGAGCTGGCAGTGACCCGTCTCCGTCACCACGACCGCGGCGCCGCACATGCGGCAGAACCGGCGACCGTCCTCGGGCGGCGGGGCGGGCGCGTCGATCCGGCGGGTCCTGAGCAGTCGCATGGTCGTCGTCTCCCTGCTGGTCGTCACGGCGCGCTTCCTGCGCCGGGTGGTCTCCGGCGCGCGCGAGGGGCGCGCGTCGCCACCACATCGGCACGGCCCCCCCGGACTTGAGGGCGCCTACAGTTGGGGCGTGCCCGCAGTGCTCTACTCCGCCGACGTGCTGTGCTCGATGACCGGACCTCCGCTGGCGAACGGCGCGGTGCTGGTGCGCGACGACCGCATCGTGGCGGTGGGGCCGGCGCAGACCCTGCGGGACGACGCGGACCGCAGGCACCACGTCGACGGCGTCCTCCTGCCCGGCCTGGTGAACGCCGGCACGGCGCTGGAGCACGCCGACGCGGCCGCCCTCGCGGTGGCCGGGCCGCTGGACGGCTGGATTCGGGCGCTCGCCGCCACGACCGGCGAATGGACCGAGGAGCAGTGGGGCCGCTCGGCGCACCGCGGAATCCTCCAGGCCCTCCGTGCCGGCACGACCGCCGTGTTCGACACGGTCTGTCGGGGCCCCGCGGTCCCGGCGGCCTGCCGGGCGGGCCTCGCCGGAGACTCGTGGGTCGAGGTGTTCATGGCCGACCACGAGCACCGGGACGCCGTCCTTTCCGCGGTCGAGCGCGCCCTGGCGCTGTCTGCCGACGGCCGCCGCGTCGGCATCGCCCCGCACTCGCCGTGGGCGCTGGGAACCGGCGTGCTCCAGGCCCTCGCCGCCCTCGCCGCCCGGCGCGGCGCGGCGCTGCACGTCCGCGCCGCACAGACCCCGGCCGAGGCCGCCGCCCTCGCCACCGGGTCCGGGCCGCTCGCCGACCTCGCCAGGGAGCGGCACATGGAGTTCGAGTGGCTCGGCGGCGGCGCGCACCAGGACGTCGTCGGCTACCTCGACGCGTGCAGCGTGCTGCGGGCCGGCACCTCGCTCGCCGGCGGCGTCGGAATCGACGAAGCCGGCGTCCGTCTCCTCGCCGACCGCGGCGTCACCGTCGTCTGCCGCCCCCGGGCGGACGCGCTCCGGGGGGCGGGGGAGCTCGCCCTCGAGCGCTACGCCGGGTCCGGTCCCGCCCTCGCCCTCGGGACGGGCAGCCCCGCCGAGGTCGGCGACGTCGACGTCCTGGCCGAGGCGTCGGCGTGGGCCCGACTCGCCGCCTCCCGCGGTCTGCGCGGGTGGCCGTCGGCGG
>JACCXR010000297.1 GCA_013696915.1 Euzebyaceae bacterium | reverse complement strand
CACCCGTGGAGGGACGCGCGCCGCCGCCCGCCGCGCCACCCGGTGGGTCAGGCGGCGGATCGGCCGCACCGCGTTGCTACCCGCTCGACTCGCGCGGGCGCGGCGGGTCGCGGTGCGGGCGGACGCGGCCGGTGAGCAGGTAGTGGTCGTCGAGCTGCTCGGGCTCCACGCCGTGGTCGCGGATCATGTGGTCCCGGATCTCCGCCCGACCGCGGAAGCGCAGCTCGCAGCGTGGGCATTGGTGCGTCATGGTTATGCACCTCCGGCTCCGATGCTACGCCGGAGTGGCTCAGCGGGCGTAGATCCGCTCGATCGCGTCGCCGAAGTTCTCGATGACGTTGCGCCGCCGGAGCTTGAGCGTCGGCGTGATCTCGTTGTCCTCGAGCGTGAAGTCGCGCTCGAGGATCTCCCACTTGCGGACGGACTCGGCCTTGCTGACCGCCGCGTTCGCCTGTTCCACCGCCTTGGCGACCTCGGCCTCCACGGCGTCGGAGCGCACAAGCTCGGCGGTGGATCCCTTGAGGTCGTGCTCCTTGGCGAAGGCGGCCAGCTCGTCGGCGTCGAGGGTGACCAGGCAGCCGATGAAGGGCCGGTTGTCCCCGACCACCATCGCCTGCGACACGAGACGGTGCTGCTTCAGCCGCTCCTCGAGGACCGCGGGGGCGACGTTCTTGCCGCCCGCGGTGACGATCAGCTCCTTCTTCCGGCCCGTGATCCGCAGGAAGCCGCCGTCGTCGATCTCGCCGACGTCGCCGGTGTGGAACCAGCCGTCGGCCTCCAGGACCTCGGCGGTCGCCTGGTCGTTGTGGTAGTAGCCCTTGAAGACGTTGCCGCCCTTGAGCAGGATCTCGCCGTCCTCGTCGATCCTGATCTCGATCCCCGGCAGCGGCCTGCCGACGGTGCCGATGCGCATGGCGTCCGGCGTGTTCACCGTCCCCGGAGCGCTCGTCTCGGTGAGGCCGTAGCCCTCGAGGATGGTGATGCCGGCCGCGTGGAAGAAGTGCGCCAGGTGGGGAGCGAGCGGTGCGCCCCCCGAGACCGAGTAGTGCAGCCGCCCGCCGACGGCCTCCCGCAGCTTCGAGTACACGAGCTTGTCGGCGATCGCCTTCTTCACCTTCGTTCCCAGACCGGGGTTCGGCGAGGAGGACCACTCCTGCGCCGTGGCGACGGCGAAGTCGAACACCTTGCGCTTCGGGCCCTCCGCCTTGCGCTGGGCGGTGTTGAAGACCTTCTCGAAGACCCTGGGGACGGCGAGCAGGAACGTCGGCTTGAACGAACGGAGGTCCTCGGACAGCTTCTCGACCGAGCGCGCGTAGCCCATCGGCACGTCGCCCTCGAGGCAGAGGAATTGGATGAGCCGGGCGAAGATGTGGGCGAGGGGGAGGAACAGCAGGGTGGCGTCGTCGCCGCCGAGCAGCTTGCGGAGGCTCTCCTCGGACTGCCGCACGACCCACAGCATGTTGCCGTGCGTCAGCATGCAGCCCTTCGGGTTGCCGGTCGTGCCGGAGGTGTAGACGATCGTGGCGAGGTCGGCGAGCGTGACCGCCGACGACCGCGCCGCCACCTGCTCGGCGTGGTCCGCGCCTGCCCGCTCACCGAGCGCGTCGAGACCCCCGTCGTCGATGACGAACACCTCGCCGAACTCCGGCGCGCCGGCGCGCGCGGCGTCGAGGCTCTTCGCGTGGTCGGCCGTCCCGGCAATCGCCGCCCTGGCACCCGAATCCGACAGGACCCACGCGCACTGCTCGACGGAGCTGGTCTCGTAGAGCGGGACCGTGACCGCGCCGACCGCCAGGATCGCGAGGTCGCTGATCGTCCACTCCATGCGGGTGTTGCTCATCAGCGCGACCCGGTCCCCCGGCTCGATGCCGACCGCGATCAGGCCCGCCCCGGCCTTGCGGACCCGCTCACCCAGCTGCGCCCACGTCAGGCCCTGCCAGCCGTCGCCGACCGGGAAGCGGAGGATCTCCTTCGCCTCGGAGGCGGCGGCGCGCTCCCACAGCTTGGTGGTGAGGTTCTCGGTCGGTCCGACGTGGACGGGGTCCGGACCTTTCGCGTGCGTCGTCGTCATGCCTCGCTCCTCGGCTCGCCGGCGGGTCGGGTCATGCTACCGGGGGGGTAGCGCGTCGGCGCGGCGCAGGAACGGTGCGACCGCGTCGAGCCAGGCCGAGGGGTTCTCGAGCTGCGGCGAGTGGTAGCTGTCCGGGACGACGGCCAGCTCCGCCCCCCGCACCGTCCGCGCGAGGAGCGCCTGCTCGGCCGGGGTCCACGCGTAGTCGGCCTCGCCGTGGAGCACCAGCACCGGGATGTCGATGCCGCGCAGGAACGCCCCCAGCGGCATCGCGGTGATCAGGTTGCGCGCGCCGCCGACGACCGCGGCGACCTCGAGCGCGAGGTAGCGCCGCCGGACGTAGTCCTCCCTGGCCTTGCGGGCGACCATCGCGCCGGGGTCGAGGTCGATCTCGGCGTACCGGCGCTGGCTCTCCTCGTAGGCCGCCTCCAGGCCGTCGTCCCGGGCGACCACGGCGACGCGGGCGACCGCGTCCGCCGCCTCGGGCCGCAGGGCGCCGAGACCGCTCGACGCGAGCACCAGCGATCGCAGGCGCTGGCTGGCCGCGGCGGCGACGCGCTGGGAGATCAGGCCGCCCATCGAGTGCCCGAGGAGGTGGTGGTCGCCGAGTCCGACGGCGTCGGCGAACCGCACCAGCCACGCCGCCGAGGCCGCCAGGGCGTAGCCGTCGGGGTCGGTCGTCCCCTCGGATCCGCCGTGACCCGGCAGGTCCACCGCCACGACCGGGCGGTCGCCCGCCAGGCCGTCGAGCACGGGCTCGAAGTCCTCCTTCGAGCCGGTGTAGCCGTGCACGAGCAGCAGCGGCGGTCGCGTCCCGGCGCCGGCGGATGAGTAGTCGACCCGGCGCCCGTCCATCCGGATGGTCGGCATGGGAGCCGAGGGTACCCGCCCGGTCGTTAGGCTGGACGGCCCGATGCACCACCCGAGAGGAGCGCGATGAGCACCGCCGAGCCCGTGACCGCGAGCGAGGGCTGGGGCGTCGTGCACCTGTTCTTCCACCTCCGCAGGGAGCTGCTCGACGACCCCGTCCACGCCGCCGGGGACTTCTCCAAGCGGCTGCAGGCGTTCGGCGCGCGCGACGGCTACCAGGTGCTCACCTTCAGCGTTCTGGGGCAGAAGGCCGACGTCGGGCTGATGCTGCTCGGGCCGGACCTCGGGGTGCTCGACGCCTTCGGGGCGGAGCTCGCGGCCTCGCCGCTCGGCGCGGCCCTGCTGCCGGCGGCGTCGTACGTGTCGCTGACGGAGCTGAGCGAATACACGTCGACCGCCGAGGACGAGGCGCGTCGCCTCGTCGAGGAGGAGGGTCTCGTCGAGGGGTCCCCGGACCACGTCGAGGCCGTGCGCGCCTTCACCGACCGCATGGCCGCCTACGCCGAGCACCGGCTGCACCCCCGGTTGCCGCAGCGCAAGGTGCTGAGCTTCTACCCGATGAGCAAGCGCCGGGCCGCCACCGACAACTGGTACCTGCTGCCGTTCGCGGACCGCAAGCGGCTCATGGGCGGCCATGCGCGCGTCGGCCGGAGCTACCGCGGCCGGGTGCTGCAGCTGATCACGACGTCGGTCGGCCTCGACGACTGGGAGTGGGGCGTCACCCTGCTGGCGGACGACCCCAAGTCGATCACCGACATCGTCTACGAGATGCGCTTCGACGAGGTCAGCGCCCGCTACGCCGAGTTCGGGCCCTTCGTGACCGGCCTCGTGCTGGAGCCGGACGCGCTCATGGCGAGGCTGGGCCTGGCGCCCTGAGCAGCGCTTGCGCGCCGGCCGCCGGCGCGGCACAGTCTCTTAAGTGATCCTTACCTCAGCGTTCGCGCCGATGGGCTGGGCTCCGGCGGGCAGCGCCCGCGTCGGCTGCGCCCGCGTCGGCTGCGCCCGCGTCGGCTGCGCCC
>JACCXR010000274.1 GCA_013696915.1 Euzebyaceae bacterium | reverse complement strand
CAACCCCGCCGCGGCGCCCGGCGCTGCCCCGCGCGCCCGCACTGCGCCCGGCGGAAGCAGCCCGCGAGTGACCGTCGTGATCGCCACGCGGGACCGGGCAGACGAGCTCGCGACCACGATCGGCCACCTCCGCGCCCTCCCGGAGCGCCCACCGGTGATCGTGGTCGACAACGACTCGTCCGACGGCAGCGTCGACCGGGTACGCCGGCAGTGGCCCGACGTGACCGTCGTGGCGCTGCCCCGCAACGCCGGCGCCGCGGCCCGCACCGCCGGCGTGCGACGGTCCGCGACGCCCTACGTCGCGTTCAGTGACGACGACTCGTGGTGGGCACCCGGCGCACTCGCGCGCGCCGCCGACACCCTCGACGCGTACCCGCGACTGGGCGTGCTCGCGGCGAAGGTCCTCCTCGGCCGGGACGGCCGCGTCGACCCCACGTGCGAGGAGATGGCGGCCAGCCCGCTGGCCGCGACCCGGGCGCTGCCCGGCCCGCCGGTCCTGGGCTTCATCGCCTGCGCCGCCGTCGTGCGGCGCGACGCCTACCTGAGCGCCGGCGGCTTCTGCGAGCGGCTCATGGTCGGCGGCGAGGAGGAGCTGCTCGCGATCGACCTCGCGGCCGCCGGCTTCGACCTGGCATACGTCGATGCCGTGACCGCCCATCACCACCCGTCGCCGGCGCGGGACCGGGCGGCCCGCGGGCGGCGCATCGCCCGCAACCGCCTGCTAATCAGCTGGCTCCGCCGACCCACAGGGCATGCCGTGCGGGCGACACTGGCTGCTGCCGGCGACGCGGGGCGACGGCCGGTCCTCGTCGGGGCGCTGCCCGCACTCCCCTGGGCGCTGCGCCACCGCCGCGTCGTCCCACCAGACCTGGAACGGGCGCTGCGCGCTCTGGAGGCCGCGCCGGTCAGCCGTTGACGACCTGGCCGCCGTTCGGGTGGATGACCTGTCCGGAGATGTAGGAGGAGTCCCGCGACGCCAGGAAGACGTAGGCGGGTGCGACCTCCTCGGGCTGACCCGGCCGCCCCATCGGCGTGTCGGCTCCGAAGGAGGCGACCTGGTCCTCCGGGAAGCTGGCGGGGATCAGCGGGGTCCAGATCGGTCCCGGCGCGACCGCGTTGACCCGGATCCCCTTCCCGACGAGCTGCATCGACAGCGCGCGGGTGAACGCGACGATGGCGCCCTTGGTCGACGAATAGTCCACGAGCAGGGGATTGCCCTGGTAGGCGGTGATGGAGGTGGTGTTCACGATCGCGCTGCCCTCGGCCATGTGCGGCACCGCGGCACTGGTGAGGTGGAACATCGAGAAGATGTTCGTGCGGAAGGTCCGCTCCACCTGGTCGGCGGGCAGGTCCACGATGTCGGTCACCGCGTGCTGCTCGGCGGCGTTGTTGACGAGGATGTCGAGGCGGCCAAGCTCGGCGACCGTCCGCTGGACGGCCTGCCGGCAGAACGCCTCGTCGCCGATGTCGCCGGCGATGAGGACACAGCGGCCGCCCTCGTGCTCGACGAGCCGGCCGGTCTCCTTGGCGTCGCCGTGCTCGTCGAGGTAGACGACGGCCACGTCCGCGCCCTCACGGGCGAACAGCACCGCCACCGCCCGCCCGATCCCCGAGTCGCCCCCGGTGATCAGCGCGGCCTTGCCCTCGAGCTTGCCGGAGCCGCGGTACCACGAGGCCGAGGCGTCCGGCTCCGGGGTCATCTCCGCCTCGATGCCTGGCTGGCGCTCCTGCTCCTGCGGTGGTTGCGGGTTGTCGCTCATCGTTGCTCCCTTCGCAAACGCCGGCGGCGGCCCGGGAAGCCCCGGACCGCCGTGGTCGGACCGAACGCCGTCAGCCGATGGGCAGGAGCCGCCGAACGAGGCCCGCGGCGACCTGCGTCGGCCGCTGCTGCTCGCCCATGCGCGCGTTGAGCACGAGCAGCGCGCCTGTGAGCACGGGGATCGCCCACTGCAGCGCCTTCAGCTGGCGCTGGGCGGAGGCGACCTCGTCGGACACACCGCCGACCGGGGTGGTGGCGTCCTGGGACGGCAGGCCGTCGGCGCTCACCGATCCGGACGATGCGGCGGCCTCGGCGTCCATCACCTTTTGGCCGAGCACCCGCGAGTACGCGGTCGCGGCGAGGGCGGCGGCGGTGACACCGGTCTTGACCGCCGCGGTGGTGGCCACCCCCTTCTGGCCCTTCAGGCGCCCGGCGTTCTCGCGCGTCAGCTGCAGCGAGCCGACCACGTGGGCGGCGATGGCGGCGAGGTTGACGGGCGTCCACCGACCCCAGCCGGCGTTGGCCACGCGCGTCCGGTCGGACGGGTCGGTGACCTCCCCGCTGGCCCCGTTGAGGCCGACGGCCCCCATGAGCGAGCCTCCGAACCAGGCGGCGAGCCCGGTGTCGTGCAGCGTGCGGGCGATCGTGTTGGTCTCGGTCATCTGTGGTCATCCTCCGTGGCTGGGTCTGGCGGTTGGCCTCGCGGGCCACCGACCTTCCCCCGCGCTCGCGGCTTGTAACGCTGGTCGATCGCTGCGACCCGTGTTCACGACACGCCGCCGACGACGTTGCCCGGACCGACCCGGCAAAGGGCGGGCGGACCGCGCGGCGGCAGCACGGAGCGTCGCCATCGGACGACGGTGAATCACCTACAGGTGCTTTTCTACCTGTGGGCCGCATAGCCGGGCGCCGGCGGGGGAACCCTGCCGCCCTTCATCACGGGCAGGCCATCACGGATCGGGGGTGGGTGTGCGGGTTCTCGGGATCAATGCCGTCTTCCACGACCCGGCTGCCGCCGTGGTGGTGGACGGCCGGATCGTGGCGGCCGCGGAGGAGGAGCGCTTCAGCCGCCGCAAGCACGGCAAGGCGCCCGTGCCCTTCTCGACCTGGGAGGTGCCCGAGCAGTCGGCCGCCTGGTGCCTGCGCCGCGCCGGCCTCCGCCCGTCCGACCTCGACGCCGTCGCGTACTCCTACGACCCCGCCCTCGCCCCTGCCCCCGGCGCGGACGTCGCCGCGGGGAACTGGGAGGGCCTGCGCACCCTCTTCGCGCAACGGGCGCCGCTGTTCCTGAGGTCGGCCCTGCCCGGTCTCGACCCCGGGGTCGTGCGCTTCGTGCCCCACCATGTCGCGCACGCGGCCTCGGCGCATCTGGCCGCACCCTTCCGCGACTCGAGCGTCCTGGTCCTCGACGGCCGCGGCGAGACCGCCTCGCACCTCGCGGGCCGCGCCACCGGCGGCGACCTGGAGGTGCTGGCCGCCCAGCAGCTCCCGCACTCGCTCGGGCTGCTCTACGAGGACGTCACCGAGCACCTCGGCTTCCGCCGGTCGTCCGACGAGTACAAGGTGATGGCGATGGCCTCCTACGGGCGGCCGCGCCACCTCGACGCCTTCCGTGAGCTCGTGCGGGCCACGGGCGACGGCGGGTTCGTCGTCGAGCCGATCGACTTCTCCGCGTTCGCTCCGCGCCCCGCGCGCTCCGAGGACTGGACCGCGGCGCACGCGGACCTCGCGTCGACCGTGCAGCGGCGCCTGGAGGAGGTGCTGCTCGACCTCGCGACCTGGCTGCACGACCGGACCGGCGACCGGGTCCTGACGATGGCGGGCGGCGTCGCGCTCAACTGCGTCGCGAACGCGAAGCTGCTCGAGCAGGGCCCGTTCGAGCACCTCTGGGTCCAGCCGGCCGCCGGCGACGCCGGCACGGCGCTCGGGGCCGCGCTCCATGTCGCCCACGCCCTCGGGGACCGGGTGACGGGGATGTCGACGGCCGCGCTCGGGCGCGAATGGACCGGCGACGAGGTCGCCGCCTGGCTGACGACGGCCGACGTGCCGTTCGAGCGGCCGCCCGACATCGCCGAGGCCGCCGCCGAGGTCATCGCCGCCAACGGCGTCGTCGGCTGGTTCCAGGGGCGCAGCGAGTACGGCCCCCGGGCGCTCGGCCACCGCAGCCTTCTCGCCGACCCGCGGCGGGCGGACAACCTCAAGCGCCTGAACGACGTGAAGGGTCGCGAGCAGTTCCGGCCGGTGGCCCCGATGGTGCTCGCCGACCGGGCGGCCGAGATCTTCACCGGCGGGCCGGTCCCCAGCCCGTACATGCTCTTCACGCACCGGGTGCGCCCGGGGTGGGCCGAGCGCATCCCTGCCGTCGTCCACGTCGACGGCACCGCCCGGATCCAGACGGTCGACCGCGCCGACGAGCCGCTGGTCGCCCGCATGCTCGACGCGGTCGAGCGGCGCACCGGCGTGCCCGTGGTCGTGAACACCAGCCTCAACACCGCGGGCCGCCCGATGGTCGACGACCCGTGCGACGCGCTCGAGTGCTTCGGGTCGGCGCCGGTCGACGCGCTGGCGATCGGGCCGTTCCTCGTGCGCCGGCAGTCGCTCGCCGGCGGGCGGGGACCGGCCGGCGGGGAGGAGGCCGCCGGGTGACCGCGCCCCGCTACGACGTCGTCGTCCCGACCCTCGGGCGCCCCTCGCTGGCGGCGCTGCTGGGATCGCTGGCGGCGGCCGCCGGACCGCTGCCGGAGCGGGTCGTGCTCGTCGACGACCGCGCCCGGGCCGACGCTGCGCTGGAGGCCGCGGTCCCCGGCGAGCTCGACGGCCGGGTCACCGTCCTGGCGGGCGGCGGCAGGGGCCCGGCCGCGGCCCGCAACCTCGGCTGGCGGGCCGGGCGAGCCGAGTGGGTGGCGTTCCTCGACGACGACGTCGTCGTCGATGGCGA
>JACCXR010000273.1 GCA_013696915.1 Euzebyaceae bacterium | reverse complement strand
CGTCGCGGCCGGGGCCGCCGCCGCCGCGCTCGCAGTCGTGGTGGTCGCCACGCCGGGCGGTCGCAGCGCCGCGGCGGCCTTCCTGTCGCAGTTCCGCAGCGAGCGGCTCGCCGTCGTGACGGTCGATCCGCAGCAGGGCTACGACGCGCTGCAGGCCCTCGAGCGGTTCGGCACCGTCGACACCGGCCCTGCCCCGCTGCCGGTCGCGGTGGCGAGCGTGGCCGAGGCCGCCGAGCTCACCGGGCTCCCCGTCGGGGCCCCCGACCCGGCCGCGCTGCCGGCGGGCGTGGGTCCCGAGCCGTCGGTCGAGGTCATGAGCGCCCGCGACCTGCGCATCACGTTCTCCCGGGCGCGGGCGCCGGAGCTGCCGGAGCGCTTCGACGGGGCGACGCTGGTCGTCAGCGTCCCGGCCATGGCGCTGCTGCAGTACCAGGGCGCCGACGGGCTTCCCGGTCTCGTCGTCGGGACCGCGGGGGCCGTCACCGCCGGCGTGGAGGGCAGCCCGTCGCTGGACGAGGTCCGCGACTTCCTGCTCGGCCTCCCCGACCTGCCGTCCGCGACGGCGGCGCAGCTGCGGGACATCGAGGACTGGCGCACCACGCTGCCGATCCCGGTGCCCGCGGACGGCGTCGCCTGGGACGACACGACCGTCGCGGGCGGCCCGGCCGTGAGCCTGGACTACACCGGCTTCGGGAGCGCCCTGCTCTGGCAGCGCGATGGGGTCATCCGGGGCGTGGCGGGCCCGCTGCCCGTCGATGAGGTGCGGCGCGTCGCGGAGAGCCTGCGCTGATGCCGGCCGAGCTCGCCGTCCGCACGGTCGACCTGCGCAAGGTCTACGGGCGTCACGTCGCGCTGCACGGGCTCAGCCTCGAGGTCCGCCCGGGGGAGGTCGTGGGGCTCCTCGGCCCCAACGGGGCGGGCAAGACCACGACCGTCAAGATCCTCACCGGCCTCGTCCGCGCCACCGCGGGCGAGGCCACCCTGTTCGGGGTGCCGGTCACCGACCCCGCGGCGCGCCGGCGGATCGGCTACCTGCCGGAGCACTTCCGCTTCCCCGACTGGCTGACCGGCGGCGAGCTCCTCGCGGTCCACGGCCGGCTCGCGGGCATGGCGCCCGCGGCGGCGCGCGGCCGCATCCCGGAGGTGCTCGACCTCGTCGGCCTGTCCGGCCGCGGCGGCGAGCGCATCCGCGGCTACTCGAAGGGCATGACCCAGCGGCTCGGCATCGGCCAGGCGCTGCTGCACCGGCCCGACCTCGTCCTGCTCGACGAGCCGACGTCGGCGCTCGACCCCATCGGCCGGCGCGAGGTCCGCGACGTCATCCGCGCGCTGCGCGCCGGCGGGGTCGCGGTGCTGCTGAACTCCCATCTGCTCAGCGAGGTCGAGATGGTGTGCGACCGGGTCGCCATCGTCGACCGCGGCCGCGTCGTCCGCAGCGGGCGGCTCGACGAGCTCGTCGGCGGCGGCGCGGAGATCCGGGTCCGGCTCGACCGCGTCGACGGCCGGGCGCTGGAGCTGCTCGCCGGCTTCGGCGACGTCGTCGCGGTCGAGGAGGAGACCGTCGTCCTCGCCGCCGAGGGCGTGGACCCCGCGCCGGAACTCGCCGCGGCGCTGGTCCGGGCCGGCTACGACCTGCACGCCCTCGTGCCGGTGCAGCAGTCGCTGGAGGACGTGTTCGTCGGCCTCGTGCACGGGAGCGCGGGATGAGCCTGGAGACCACCGTCCCGGCGCTGCGGCCGCGCCCCCTCACCATCACCCGGCTCAGCCTCGCCGAGGCGGTCAGCCGCCGGCTCGTGCTCGCCGGCATCCTGCTGTCGGCCGTCTTCGTCGGCCTGTTCTGGCTCGGGTTCTCCTTCCTCTACAGCCGGGCGGCGGAGGTCACCGGCACCGACGCCGAGCTGGTCTTCGCCGCCACGCTCATGACCGTGCTGGGCCTCTACACGGTCCACTTCCTCGGCGGTTTCCTGTCGATGTTCCTCGCGATCGGCGCGGTGTCGTCCGAGGTCGACTCCGGCACCCTCCATGCCGTCCTGGCCCGCCCGCTCGCCCGCTGGTCGTGGCTGCTGCAGCGCTGGCTGGCGTTCGCCGGGCTGGCGGTGTGCTACGTGGTGGTCATGGGCGGCGTGCTGCTGGTGATCGCGCGGCTGGTCGCGGGATACGAGCCCGTCGACCCGCTGCGGGCGCTGGCCCTGCTCGCCCTCGAGGCGCTGGTCCTGCTCACCCTCGGCCTGCTCGGCAGCACGATCTGGTCGACGCTCGCGAACGGCGTCGTCGTCGTGTCGCTGTTCGGGCTGGCGTGGCTCGCCGGGATCATCGAGTTCGTGGGCGACGTCATCGGCAACCAGGCGATGCACACGATCGGCGTCGCCGTCAGCCTGGCCGTGCCCAGCGACGCCCTGTGGCGGGGGGCGTCCTACTATCTCCAGTCCCCGCTGTTCCTGGCGGCGACCGCGACGCAGGACGGTGGCACCCCGTTCGCCTCCGCGAACCCGCCGTCCGGCCGGCTCGTGGCGTGGTCGGTCGTCTACGTCGCGCTGCTCCTGGCCCTCGCCGTCCGGCGGTTCGCCCGCCGCGACCTGTAGGCCCCTCGGGTCACCCGACGGTCAGCGTCCCGTGCATCGTCGGACGGTGGGCCGGCACGGCGCAGTAGAAGCGGTAGGTGCCGGCGGGGGCGTCGAACTGGGCCCGCCCGGTCGTGCCGCCGGGCACGACGAGGTCCACGCCGAGCGCGTCGATCGTGAACGTGTGCGAACCCGGGTCGGGGTTCGCGTAGGCCACGGCGACCGTGCCCGCCGACGCGCGCAGCGACGTCGTCGTGAACGTCAGGCCCTGCGACTCGACGGTCAGGTCGCCCGCCTGCGCGACGGCGTCGGGGACGCCGAGCCGCAGCACGGCGCTCGCGACCACGGCCAGCACGGCGAGCGCGCCGGCACCGCCCCCCAGCACGCGCGGCGCGAGCGACCGCGCGACC
>JACCXR010000264.1 GCA_013696915.1 Euzebyaceae bacterium | reverse complement strand
CCCGGGCAGCGCGCGCGGCGGTGTCCGGCCCCCCGCGCAGGACCGGCCCGAAACCGTCGTCGTCGACCACGTCGTCACCGTACCGGCAACGCCCGCGCGCACGGGTCGTCCGGTCGGACGGCGGCTGTGCGAGTTTCGGCGCCGCGCACGGGTGGGCACACCCCCGGGTGTGGGAGACGCGATCGGACTGAGCGCTGGCCTGGCGGCCCTGGTGCTCGGGTTCCCGGTGCTCCTGCTCGCGATGCTCGCGCTCCTGGGCTGGCTCGAGGCCTGGATGCTGAAGCCCGACGAGCGGGCCGACGAGGTCGCCCGCCTGCTCCAGGGCCACGGCGAGCCGGACGAGGTCGAGGCCGCCGTCACGCGGCTGTTCGCCGACGTCTCGGTCCGGCGCACCCCCTCCCTCCGACGGCGGCAGCGCATCCGCCGCGCGCTCGCTGCCAGGCAGCGCCGTGCCGTCCGGTCGGGGTCGCAGCCGGGCTCCCCGGCGGGGTCGTAGAGTTCCCAGGGAACCCAGCGTGGTCGCGACCGCCGGCCGCGCGCGTCCCACAGGAGCCCCCACGTGCCCGTGCTCGCCGAGCTGGCGTGGCCGATCCTGGAGCGGATCCAGCTGTTCGGCGACCTGGCGGTGTCGCCGCACGGCATCAGCATCGCCGCGGGGTTCCTGCTCGGCGCCCAGTTGCTGCTGCACCGCGCGCAGCGGCGCGGGGTCGCTCGGCGTCATGTCGAGGGCATCCCCGAGATCATCCAGGCGCTGGTCACCCGGGCCGCGATCGGTGCCATCCTCGGGGCCCGGTTCTTCTACGTCGTGACCCGGCTGGACGCCTACCCCGACCCGCTCGCCTGGTTCCGGGTGTGGGAGGGTGGGCTCAGCCTCCTGGGCGGCATCACCGGTGCGGTGCTCGCCGGCGTGCCGTACGCCCTGCGGAGGAAGCTGTCGATCCCGCTGATCCTCGACTCGGTGGCGCCGGGGCTGGCGTTGGGGATCTTCGTCGGCCGCATCGGCGACCTCGTCATCGGCGAGCACCTCGGGGGCCGCACCGATTTCGTCCTCGGGTGGCGGTGCACCGGCAACATCGGCGTGGGGCCGCCGCAGCCGTGGCCCGGTCCGACCGTGCAGGGGTGCTTCGACGCCACCGTGCACCAGACGGCGCTCTACGACTTCCTCGCCGGCGGCGCCGTGCTCCTCGCGCTGCTGCTCCTCGAGCGCCGGCCCCGCTTCGACGGGTTCTCGATGGCGGCGTTCGCGGTCCTCTACGGAGCCGGCCGGTTCGTCTCGGACTTCGCCCGCGCCGCCGACAGGGACATGGTCGGGACCCTGACCGGCAGCCAGCTCGCGGCGCTGGTGGCGGTCGCCGCGGTCCTGGCATGGGTCGCGGCCGCGCGGCCGCAGCGCCGGACGCCGTACGCCTGGTCGCCCCCCGATTTCGCGCACCCGTGGGACCCGCAGGCGGAGGGCGACCACGCGCCGGCCGGGCCCCCCTCCCAGCCGCCGACGACCGAGGAGATTCACTGAAATCGGCTGGCACATCGCCCTCAGGGTCGGGGTATCCTGCGCCAATGAGCTCCGGCCCCGACCGACACCGCTACTTCGAGGATCTGGCGCTCGCGCACGTGGTGGGGGGACTGCAGGATCCCGAGGGCCGGGTCTTCAGGGCGCACCTGCTGGAGTGCGGCGACTGCCGCGCGCGGGTGGGTGAGCTGAGGGCCATCGCCCACGAGCTGGCGGACGTCGAGCGCGACGAGCGCCGGGTCCGCGCCGCCAAGGCGATCGAGACCAAGCGGCGCGAGTCGGACGACGAAGACCTCGACGACGAGGACATCCCCGGCAGCGCCCGCAGCTCACGGGTCGTGGTGATCGTCGGGCTCGTGCTCCTGATGTTGCTGTCAGCCTGGAACTTCACCCTGCGCGGCAAGAACGTCGAGCTCGCCTCCCGCCTGGAGAACTCCGGGCAGGCGATGGGCATCATCGAGTTCGGCGACCCGTGGACCGTCACGCACGAGGACGGCGTCCAGGGCACCGTCCGGGAACGCGACGGCCGGCTGGTCGTGCTGGTCGAGAACGCCGACCCCGACGAGGTGTACGGCGTGTACGTGCTGACAGCCACGAAGGAGGTCGTCGGCCGCGAGGTGGTGGCGTCCGAGGACGGCCGCGTCCGCGTCCTGATCTCCAGACCGGACGGCGCGGCGACGCTGGTCGTCACCGACCCCTCCGGCGAGACGCTGCCCGGCCCGACGCCCAGCGGCAGCTTCATCCTCGAGGCCAAGGTCCCCCAGAGCGCGTGATCCGTGCGGCTGTTGCCGCCACCGGCTATCCTGCCCATCGCACGGGCTCGTAGCTCAGTGGGAGAGCGCTCGCCTCACACGCGAGAGGTCACAGGTTCAAAACCTGTCGGGCCCACCGACTGACCCCAATCCGCATCGTTCGAAGGCTAGCCGCCGACTGCTGCGCCTACCCTTCAAGGGTTGCGCCGCACCGCCGGGCCGGGCCGGGCCCGCCCAAGCTCGAGGCGCATCGTTCGAAGGCTGGGCGCCGACTGCTGCGCCTACCTTTCAAGGGTTGTCGGCCGGGTTGCCGCGGTCGAGACGGGCCGTGTCGACTGAGTCGTCTGATCCCGCCCTCAGCCGACACAGCCCGGGTTGCTGCCAGGCGGAGGACCGGCGCTCGGGCCGCAACTCGCGGCAACCACGGGGCGCAGCAGGTCAGGCGTTCCACCACAGGGTTGCAAGCCGGCGGGTTGCCGGCAGCCCGATCTCGGCGACGGCGGCCCGCAGCTCGCCGTCCCGCTCGGTCGACAGGCACAGCCGGCGCCGCAGGAACGCCACCACGTCCGCCTCGTCGGTGCCGTCGGCCATGAACGGCGGGCCGTCGAAGCGCTCGACCTGCGGATCGACGCCGGCCACCTGCAGCGCCGCGGCGGCATCCTCCGCGCAGGGACCGTCCGGTCGGTCGATGTCATGCAGCCTCCGCCAGTAGGGCCGCAGCCAGCCGAGCGGGTGGTCGTCGGTCATCTCCACGACCACCCGCCGGTGGGCGTGCGCGGTCAGGGCAGTGGCGAAGGGGCCGAGGTCGGCGACGTTGTGCACGATGTGCGAGGCGAGGACGAGGTCGGCGTCCGCGACGTCGCCGGCCACGTCGGGCCAGCGCCCCTGCACCTGCTCGTGCGGCACGCCGAGCGTGTCCGCCCGCTCGGCGAACGCCGCGAGCATGCCCGGGTGCTCGTCGACGCCGACGGCCAGGCCCAGCGTCGGCGCGAGCGCCAGCGACGCCGCCCCGGCCCCGCACCCGACGTCGAGGGCGCTACCGCCGTCGGGGAGCGCCTCGAGCGCGCGCCGCCGCGACGGCGTGTCGCGGCCGGTCTCGTCCTCGGCGCGCCGCACGAAGGTGGCGACGTCGAAGCCCCACGGCGACGCCGGCGCCGCGGCGAGGATCCCGGGTGGGATCGTCCACCCGGCGAGCTGCTCGGCCCAGTGCTCCAGCGCGTCCAACCCGCGGCCTCGTCTCAGCAGATGCGGGGCAGCGGGTCGCCGACGAGCAGATCGATCATGCGGTGCCCGCCGAACCCCGTCTTGCCGACGACGCGCCCGGCCGGCTCCTCGCGCACCTCGCCGGTGATCGCCGCCTGGGCGCCCGCGTGGTCGGCCCGCAGAGCCGCGAGGGCGGCGTCGGCGCGGTCGGGAGCGTGCAAGGCCCGCGCCGGGACCCGCGCCGGGCGACGGCCTCAAGGGCGACCGACCGGAGGCGGTCGGGCGGGACCTTCTCACCGGGCATGGGTCGCCTCCTCGGATGCGCGGAGACGCCACGCTACACCCGCGGCCCGCGTGCCGGAACCCGGTCCGGATCAGCATCTTCATGGCGGTCGTTGCGCGACCGCCACCACCGAGGTCACTGAAAATCGCCTCGGACGAGCCTCGGCGACTCACGTGTCAGCCCGCGGCCGCGACGAGTCCGTCGCAGGCGTGCTCGCAGCGGCGGCAGGCCTCGGCGCAGATGCGGCAGTGCTCGTGCATCGCGGCGTGACTCGCGCACTCGTCCGCGCATGCCCTGCAGGCCGCCGCGCACGCGCGCAGAAGCGCGGTGGTCACCGTGGCGTCGTAGTCGGTCTGCCGCGACAGGACCCGGCCGGTGGTCTGGCACACGTCCGCGCAGTCGGCGTCGAGGCGGATGCACCTGGCGAGGTCGGCGACCATCTTCTCGCCGAGGCAAGCGTCGGCGCAGGCCGTGCAGGCCTGCGCGCAGTCGAAGCACGCCTCGATGCACGCCACGAGTCGGTCCGCATCGAACTGGAAGGCGCTCGGTGTGGCCTCGAGCATCTCTCTCGCGTAGCTCATCACTGCCTCCTGGGGTCGACCGGCTGCCGGCGGCAACACCGCTGCGCTGCACGCTGCCCGCTGCGGCCCGGCCCCATGCACGTGCACCCGGAGCGTCGCAGCGCCACAACGCGATGCCTGTCCGAGCGCCCGGCGAGCGGACCGACCGCACCACCGTGACCATCAGGCTGTTCCTCCTCACCGGCCGGGACCCGCCTCGCAACTCGTCACACCTGAGGATGCATGATGAGCCGTGATGGGCATGATGAGCAGAATGTCCCCGGCACGCCCCCGAGTCGCCGTGGCGGTGCACCCGCGGCTGTTCCGCGACGCGCTGTCGCGGGTGCTGCTCGCGGAGGGCCTCGATGTCGTCATGCTGCCGGAGGACGCCCAGGCCCTACCCGCGGCCGGGCGCCACTTCGACCTGGCGTTCGTGACGGACAACCTGCCCGCCGGCTGGACAGCGGACATCGTCGTCCGACTGCCCGCCGCGGAAGGCCGCCAGGGCGAGGGCTCGGTGACCACGCG
>JACCXR010000216.1 GCA_013696915.1 Euzebyaceae bacterium | reverse complement strand
TCCTCGATGGCGGCCTGGAGGGCGAGCGCCGCCCGGGCGGCGTGCAGCGCATGGTCGCTCTGGTAGGTCGGCGCGTTGAAGAGCGCCATCAGTGCATCGCCGATGAACGTCGTCACGGTTCCCCCGTGCGCGATGACCACGGGCGCGGCCACGCCGAAGTAGCGGTTGAGCATCGCGACGACGTGCTCTGGGGGGAACTGCTCGGCGAAGGAGGTGAACCCGCGCAGGTCGGCGAAGAGGACCGTCACCTCGCGGAGCGCCCCTCCCAGCGCCGCCTGCTCGGGGTCGGCGATCAGCGCGCCCGCCACGTCGGCGGACGTGTACTGGCGGAACAGGCCCGTCAGCTGGTGGTACAGCCGCGCGTTCTCCACCGACACCGACAGACGGCTCGCGAGCAGCTCCATCAGCCAGCGGTCCTGCTCGGAGAAGGCGCGGCCCGCACGCTCGACCATGAGGACGCCCGCTGCGCGTTCGGCGACCACGACCGGCACGACCAACGCAATGCGGTCGCGGTCGAGGTGCACGGCGGTCGTCCCCAAAGACTGGATCGCCTCGCCCAGCGCGGTCCAGACCTGTTTCTCCGCGGAGGGCTGGCCGCCCACGAAGTGCAGGACGCCGCCGGCGACGGTCGCGACGCGGACGGTGTCCGCCGGGAAGGCGTCCGTGGCGTCGGCGAGGGTGCCCTTGAGGACATCGGATTCGTTCCTCATTCGGCCCGCTTCCTGCCGCCCGCGCGCCCCGCGACGCCCACCGCGACCCCGGTTACCTTAGCCCACCTCGAGGCGGTTGGATTTAAGGAAACGGTCGGTGAGGTAGAACGCCTCGCGGACCAGGGCGCGGGTCGTGCGGCTGCGGATGACCGACAGCTGCCGTCGGCCGTCCTCGTAGTGCAGGTAGACCTTGATCGTCGAGGCGTCGATCTGCAGCTCGTTCCATGACGGCGGGATCAGTCCGCGCACCCGGCGCGTCGCCGCCGTGCTGCAGTTGCAGACGAGCATGCCGTTCAGTCCCCAGAACGACGGGACGTGCTTGTGACCGGACGCGACCACGTCCACGCCGAGGCGCGTCAGGATCGGCAACAGGTCGCCGGCGTCGGTGAGGACGTTGAGCTCGCGGCCGGCGCCCGGGACCGCGACCAGGTGGTGGTGGAGCAGGAAGATCTTGAAGTCGCCCGGCTGGTCGAACTGCTCGCGGATCCACGGGTAGCGTTCCCGCCCGATGTGGCCCTCGTCGAGGTCCGGCTCGGACGAGTCCGCCGCCACGACGGTCACCCCGGTGGCACTGATCCGCTCCGCCCGCTCGGGGTCGAAGGCCTGCCGGTAGCGGGAGAACCGCGCGCCGAAGTGGTGTTCGAAGTGGACGTACCCGACGTTGCGCGAGTCGTGGTTGCCGGCGACGACGACCTTCGGGGCGTCGATGCGGTCCAGCCAGCCGGCGGCCTCGGCGTACTCCCACTGGTAGCCCGCCGTCGTCAGGTCGCCGGCGAACAGGACGAGGTCGGGTCGCAGGCGGTTGATGCCGTCGATCGTCGAGCCCATGAGCTTCTCGTCGAACGTCAGGTCGCCGCAGTGCACGCTGGCGAGGTGCGCGATGCGCAGTGGGATGTCCCCGATCGCCACGTTGGACCGCCTCTCTCGGTGCCTCAGTCGACCAGGACGGGGTTCGCCGCCCGGAAGTCCGGTGTCAGGTAGAACGCCTCGCGGATGGCGAGCCGGTTGGTCCGCGTGCGGATGACCGACAGCTCCCGGCGGCCGTCCTCGTAGTGCAGGTAGACCTTCATCGTCGACGCGTCGATCTGGAGCTCGTTGAACGACGGGGGTGTGAAGCCCCGCACCCGCCGGGTTGCCGCCGTCCCCGAGTTGCAGACCAGGATCCCGTTCAGCCCCCAGAAGAACGGGACGTGCTTGTGACCGGACAGCACGATGTCCAGTCCCAGCGCCGTGAGGACCTCCAGCAGGTCGCCGGCGTCGGTGATGATGTTGCGTTCCCGGCCGGTGGCGGGGATCGAGACCAGGTGGTGGTGGATCACGAAGATCTTCAGATCGTCGGGCTCGTCGAACTGCTCGCGGATCCAGCGGTAGCGCTCGCGCCCGATGTGTCCCGCGTTGATGTCCGGCTGGGACGAGTCGACGGCGACCACGGTCACGCCGGTCGCCTGCAGGCGTTCGGCGCGCTCGGCGTCGAAGGCCTGCCGGTGGCGCGAGAAACGGTCCCCGAAGTGCTGCCGGAAGTGGACGTACCCGATGTTGCGGGCGTCGTGATTGCCGGGGACCACGACCTTGGGGGCTTCGAACCGTTGGATCCAGCGGGCGGCCTCCTCGAACTCCCACTCGTAGCCCGCGGCCGTCAGGTCGCCCACCACGACGACGAGGTCGGGCCGCATCCGGTTGACCCGCTCGACCACCGACTCCATCAGCGCCGGCTCGAATGTCGGCGTGCCGCAGTGGATGTCGCTGACCTGCGCGATCCGCAGGGGCATGCTCGAGATGGCCATCACGCGCTCCGGCGGTCGTGGGAGAGGCGTCCCGTCGATCTCCGGTTAGTCTACGGGGCCGGGTCGGCAGGAGGTGACCGCGCGTGACGGAACCGATCACCCACAGCCTCGTCAAGATGCTCCGCAGGGTTCCCTCGCTGGAGTCCCTGAACGACGAGGCGCTGCTCCAGATCGTCGGGGCGTCGGCCAACCTCTTCTGGTCCGCGGGCGGCCTGGTCTTCTCCAAGGGGGACTTCGGCGACGCGCTGTACCTGGTGCTGTCGGGGCGCGTGCGGATCTTCGACGTGGACGGCGACGGCAGCGAGCAGGACGTCGGGTACGTCGATGCCGGCGACTACTTCGGCGAGCAGTCCCTGCTGGCGAACTCGCGGCGCACCCGCAGCGCTCAGGCTGCCGAGGACAGCGAGCTCATGGTGCTGCCGGGGGACTACGTCGGGCCGCTCCTCGCGGCAAATCCCGAACTCGCCGCACATTTCGAGGCGACGATCCTCGCGCGGACCACGCCGGACTGAAGGCGCCCGCCGCGGGTCCTTCACCGCCCCTGCGCCGCCTCCGCTGGTCGTCCGCGGCGGAGGCGGCGGAGGGCGAGCTCGGCTTCGGTGCGCACGCTCGGGTCCGCGTCCGAGAGGAGCGCTTCAAGGGCGGGGCCGGCCGCCTCGGCCGCGGGATGGCGGACGCCGAGGCGCCCGAGATGCCACGCCGCGAGGCTCCGCACGAAGCGGGCGTCCTCCGCCGTGGCGGCGATCAACGCGCGGACGGCGTCCTGCTCTCGGCCCTCGACCCGTGCGAGGGCGGCGGCAGCCCACACACGGACGTGGGGCGTCTCGTCGTCGAGTGCCCGCCGGAGCTCGGCCGCGACCACCTCCGCAGCGGGCCCGATCTCGCCGAGGGCGTGCGCGGCCAGGCGGCGCGTCAGCGGGTCGGCGTCGTCCAGCATGCCGGCCCACACCTGTGCGGGCCGGCCCAGGTATTCGGCCGGCGAGGTCACGCACGGCCCCTCAGCCTGCGGTCGAGGTTGAAGGCGGCGCTGATCAGGCCCAGGTGCGTGAACGCCTGGGGGAAGTTGCCGAGCGCCTCGCCGAGTGGGCCGGTCTCCTCGGCGTAGAGCCCCAGATGGTTCGCGTAGGTCAGCATCTTCTCGAAGATGAAGCGCGCCTCGTCCACCCGGCCGGCGCGGGTGAGGGCCTCCACCAGCCAGAAGGTGCACATGTTGAAGGTGCCCTCGAGGCCGGTGAGCCCGTCGCCGGCGCCCTTCCCGATCTCGTAGCGGTAGACGAGGCTGTCGGAGACGAGCTCCTCCATTGTCCGGTCGAGCGTGCCGAGCATCCGCGGGTCGGTCGGTGACACGAAGAACAGCAGCGGCATGATGAGGTTGCTGGCGTCGAGCGCGGTGGTGCCGAAGTACTGGACGAACGTCTTGCGCTGCGAGTCGTAGCCGCGCGTCATGATCGTCTCGTAGACGCGGTCGCGCTCCTGCGCGATGCGGTCGGTGTCGATCGGGAAGCTGCGCTTGGACGCGAGCCGCAGCCCGCGGTCGAGGGCGACCCAGCACTGGACCTTCGAGTAGACGAACTGCTGCTGCCCGCCGCGGACCTCCCAGACGCCGTCGTCGGCGCGGTCCCAGTTGCGGCTCACCCAGTCGATCATGCGGCGCAGGTGCTGCCAAAGGTCGTAGGAGATCGGCGAGCCGTACTTGTTGTAGAGATACACCGAGTCCATGAGCTCGCCGTAGACGTCGAGCTGGAGCTGCTTCGCCGCGGCGTTGCCGACCCGCACCGGACGCGAGCCGCGGTAGCCGTCGAGGTGGTCCAGCGTCTCCTCCGGCAGGTCGGCGCGCCCGTCGATGCCGTACATGACCTGCAGCGGCCGGTCCGCCGTGCCCTCGTCGGCGCGGGCTTCGAGCCAGTGCATGAAGCGCTCGGCCTCCTCGGTGAAGCCCAGGCGCATGAAGGCGTACAGGGTGAACGCGGCGTCGCGGATCCAGGTGTAGCGGTAGTCCCAGTTGCGGACGCCGCCGATCTCCTCGGGCAGCCCGCAGGTCGGCGCGGCGACGATCGCGCCGGTCGGCTCGAACGTCAGCAGCTTCAGCACCAGCGCGGATCGGTGCACCATCTCCCGCCACCGGCCCTCGTACCGGGACTGGGCCAGCCACCGGCGCCAGTACCCGACGGTCCGGTGCAGCAGCTCCTCCCCGGCGAGACGGCCCTCGAGCAGGTCGGCCCGGGCGGGCCCCTCGATCTGCCGGAGGATGAACGTCGCGCTCTCGCCGGGCTCGAGGGTGAACTCGGCCACCACGCCGGTCCCGTCGCGCGCGAGCGGGAAGCGGCTCTGCAGCGACACCGCGGTGGCGCCGGCGTCGAACACGGCGCCTGGGCCCTCGAGGATCACCTCGTGCGGGACCCTGGCGAAGTCGAACGCCGGCCGGCACTCCAGCCGGAAGCGGACGCGGCCGCGGATCGCCTGCGCCACCCGCACGATCTGGTGCATCGTGTCGCCGGCGCGGGTGTCGTGCACCGGCATGAAGTCGATGACCTCGCCGACGCCCTCCGCGCTGAGGAACCGGGTGATCAGCACGTTGGTGTCGGGCATGTACATCTGCTTGCGCTGCCCGTCGTGCAGGCTGGAGATCTTGAAGAACCCGCCCTTGGCGTCGTCGAGGATGGCGGCGAACACGCTCGGCGAGTCGAAGTGCGGCAGGCAGCACCAGTCGATCGACCCGTCCATGCCCACCAGCGCCACGGTGTGCATGTCGCCGATGACGCCGTAGCTCTCGATCGGGTGGTACGCCATCCCGCCTCCGGTGCCCGCAGGTAACCGAGGTAATGTTACCTCCACGCGTAACGACGGTGGAGGCGACGTGGAGAGCCGCTCTGCAGCGAGCAACCCCTTCACACCGGGTTTCGGCAATCTGCCGCGCGTCTTCGCCGGCCGCAAGGGCGAGTTTGCGGATCTGCGGGTGATGGTGGACCGCCTCGCCGCCGGCATCCACGAGCCGCCCAGGCTGGTCACGGGCGACCGGGGGATCGGCAAGACAACGCTTCTCCTTGAGTTCGAGACCGAGCAGAACGAGGCCGGCCGATGGGTCGTGCGAGGCGCGGCGACACCGGGCGGCACGGTGATCGCCCGGCTCGCGGCGCAGTTGGCCGAAGTCCTGGATCGGCGCGGTGTCGCCGGCCGGCTGTCGGGTGCCGCCCTTGGTGGCATCCGTCGGCTCTCCGGGGTGGAGATCGGCCCGCGGGGGCTGGCCGCCGAGTCCGCCACGCCCCCCGCGACGTCCCCGGCGGACCGTGCGGGGGAGCTGGCCCGCCTGCTCATCGAGGCCGCGCACCTCGCCCGCGAGGGTGGCACCGTCCTGCTCGTCCTCGTCGACGAGGCGCAGAACATCGACCGTGCCACGGTCGGCGACCTCTTCTCCGCCGTCCAGGAAGCGCAGACGCAGGTGGTCATCGAGGTCGACCGGCGATCCGGGGCGCGGTTGCGGCACAGCCTTCCGATCGGCGTGGTGGTCGCGGGCCTGCCGGGGCTGGTCGCCCACCTCAGCGCAGCCGGGTCGACGTTCGGGGAGCGCTCCAAGCCCGTGGAGCTCGGCGTGTTCGACGACGCTGACCTGCGCGAGGGCCTGCGCGCGTTCGCCACCGCGGGAGGAGGGGTGTTCGACGCCGACGCGCTCGAGCTGGTCATGGAGGCGTCGGGCGGCTACCCGTACTTCCTGCACGTGGTCGGGTCGCACGTCTGGAACGCCGGGACCGGCAGCGTCGTCACCCGCGCCGACGCCGAGGCCGGCATCGCCGCCGCGAGCGCCTACCTGGACGCCTTCTACGAGGAGCGGCTGCGTGGTCTCGGCGAGCGCCAGCGCCAGTACCTCGACGCGGCGGCCAGACTCGACCCCGCCGATCGGACTCCGGGACGGATCGCCGAGCAGCTGGGAACGTCGTCCAGGCGGCTCGCGTCCACCTGGCAGTCGCTGGTCGGCCGGCACGGGCTGCTCCGGTCCGCGGGCGGTGATGGCCGCTTGGCGTTCGAGCTGCCGGGGCTGGACGCCTACCTCCGCCGTTCCCCGCGCTGAGGGACGCCACCCCGCACGCAAGCTTCTGTCTGGCCCCGGACGCCGAGACGGCCCACGCCGTGCACCGCGAGGCCCACGGCCTCGTCGTCGACGAGATCCCAGGTCCGGCAGGGGCGACGGACGGCCGGGCCGCTGCTCTCGGGCGGCGCGTGGGTCGGCGAGGAACGGGGGCTGTGGACTATGGAGGTCCGCCGAAGGGGTTGGCGACGGTCAAGGCTCCGAAGCCGCGGCCGGTCTGCAGGTCCTCCGACAGCAGGATGCTGGCGCCGGTGCGCCTGGCGGCGACCACGATGAGTGCGTCCCAGAACGACAGGGTGTGCTGCTCCTCCAGTGACGAGGCGTCGACCACGTCGCGCACCGACACCTGGTGCACGCGCCAGGTGGCGTAGTCGGCAACGATGTCGCGGGCCTCCGCCCGACCGATCGTCCGCGCCAGCTTGCGGGTGGCGTTGACGTAGAACTCCTGCAGAACCTGGGTGCTGAGGGCGCCGGTGCCGTGCTCCCACAGCTGGTCCACGATGCGGACCGCCTGGTCGTGCCGGTCCCCTGCGTCGCGGTCATGGGCGTACAGCAGGACGTTGGTGTCGACGAAGGTCAGGGGGTCAGGCACGGTCGTACAGCTCGTCGCGGCCGGGGTAGGGGGGGCCGCCGAGCTCCAACCCGCGCTGCAGCCGGTCCCGGGCGCGTGACCGAGCGGTCAGGTAGGCGTCGTGCTCCCCCACGAGGCGCTCGATCTCGGCACTCACCAACCCGCTGATCGACGTCGAGCGCTGCACGGCCAAGACCCTCGCCTTCCTCACCACCTCCTCGTCGAGCTGAACCGTCAGGTTTCGCCGCGCCATGGCTTTCTCCACGTCCGGTGTGTGGGCCACGCATTCTACGTGCTGGCTCGCCGCCGGCGCACCAGCGCAGCACTCCATGCGGTGAGCCTGACCGCGCCCGCAATCCCGACCGCCCCGCCGTCGCGCGGGACGCCGTCAGCCGCGTGGCGACCGTCCGGCTCGTGCCGCCGCAGTCGACCGACGGCGGCGTCGTCGTCGACCTGCTGTTCGCGACGTCGGGCGTCGAGCCGGAGAATCGTTGCCGCCGCCGAGACGCTGGAGATCCTCCCCGGCCTGCACGTTCCCGTGACCGAGGACCGGGCACCTCCTGGCCGTGAAGCTCCTCGCCCGCGACGACGGGGCCCGGCCACAGGACGCCATGGACCTCCCTGTGCGAGGCGCAGACGCCTCCGACATCGCGCTCGCCCGCACCACCGCCGAGCTCATCGTCGCACGAGGCTTCCACCGCGGTCGCGACCTTCCCGGCGCACCGACCTCCCTGCTCGCAGGGCGAGCGCGCTGGACGCCGGCCCGGAGCCCGCCCGACACGGTGGGGACAACCCCGGCCGCCGGGCGCGCTCCGTGAAGCGCGGAACAGTAGTCGCGCACCCTGCGACGTTCGCCGTGGTGTCGGCGGGGTCGGGATACCGGCGACGGTCGACCGGCTGATGGTGCCTGCGGAGGCCTGGGCGTTCGCGTCACTCCACGTTCACCTCGCACCGTTGCGCCCGAACGAGCCCGCATGAACGCCTCCCCGCCGCAGAGAACGCCCCGCCCCGGCTCGGGCAC
>JACCXR010000169.1 GCA_013696915.1 Euzebyaceae bacterium | reverse complement strand
GCCTCGGTCGGGCGGCCGCCCGGCCCGGCGCCGCCGTCGTGACCCTGACCGGGGAGGAGACGCCGGCACGGGCCGTGGACGCCCTCCGCGCCGGGGTCCGTGGGCTCGTCGTGGCGCCCGCGGACGGCATGGAGGGAGCCGGCCGCATCGACGCCCGCTGGGTCGCCGGGCTGGCCGCTGCGGTGGGCGTTCCCGTCGCCGACGACGCGCCCTTGAGGACGTCGGGGACACGCGGGGGGACGGCACCGCCGCTTGCCAGGCTGGCGCCCTACCTCGACCCCTTCGAGGCGCACTGGCCGGCGGCGCCGCCGCACGCGGACCGGTGAGCGGCGCGCGGGGCGAATTTCTTTCTGACGCGCGTGTGACCTGCGGTTTCATCGCATCGTCGCTGGTCAGGAAGGTGGCCGGACGGTGGCGGGAGGGTTGACGCAGGGCGAGCGGGGCCCCTAGGCTCTGCCCACTTCCGCCGGGCAGTTCCTCCAGCGGGAGGCAGCGTGAACATCGGTGGTGAGAAACTTCCCGGCGCAGCGTTGCGCCTGACCGGCAGGACATGCTGGCATCGCCAGCACCGTGGGGGGCAGCTCAGTAGAGAACTGCGATCGTCCTCTGGGCGTTCGTCTGGTGCCAACGGCGTGCCCACCACTTTGGGCCCCGGAGCGACCCGCTCCGGGGCCGTCCTGTCGCTGGGCATGCGATCTCCGGCCCGGGGAACGTTCGGCGGCCCCTCGACGTTGCGAGCAGGACTTCCAACCGCTACAACGCCGCTCGACACCGGCCCCGCCGCCGCGGTGGCGGCCGGCAGGAGCGGGACCCGACATTCACGGAGGTTCTCCGGCGTGGCCACAGCAGACAACCTCGACGAGGACCCCGACTTGTCGGCCGAGGCCGACGCCGAGGAGGACGACGTCGGACTCGACTCCCTGGACGACCTGGAGGTGGCCGACACGTTCGACGCCGATGACGACCATGACGATGATGACCACGTGGCGGTCGCGGCGGACGTCCCAGAGGTCGTGGTCGAGGACGACGAGGACGAGGAGATCGACGAGCTCGAGGAGGATGACGAGGTCGAGGACGAGGAGGAGGAGTCTCTCGACGTCCTCCTCGCCCGGGACCAGGCCCTCGATGAGGACGACCTGATCAAGCTCGACGACGAGCCGCGGGACGGTCTGGCGACGTCCCCCGACCCCATCGGTGCGGGCGAGTTCACCTGCCGTTCGTGTTTCCTGGTGAAGCGGCGCGCCCAGCTCGCCGACGAGAAGAAGCTCATCTGCCTTGACTGCGTCTGAGGCACCGCCGGGGAGTCACTCGCCGCTGAGGACGCGACCGCACGCCGACGTCGCGACGCCCGACGCCGGCTCAGGGGCCGGTGGGGGAGTGCGGGGCCAGGTGTGGCGCCGGGGCGCGCTCGCCGTCCTCGGCGGGGCGCTGCTGTACCTGGGCCACCCACCCGCGGACCTCGCGTGGACCGGAGTCCTGGCGCTCGTGCCGCTGCTGCTGCTCGCGCGCGACCTGGCCGACGGTCGCAGACCGGCCCGCCGGGGGGCCGGCTGGGGGCTCCTGGCCGGCGTGGCCTTCTTCGGGCCGCTGCTGTCGTGGATCCTGCGGTTCGGGGTCGTGCCGTTCGCCCTGCTCACGCTGCTGCAGGCGGCGGCGGTCGCCGCCTTCGTCGCGTTCCTGTCCCGCTGGGGCGGCCGGCCCGGTCGCCCTGCGGTGGCCGTGGTCGCCTGGGTGGCCCTGGAGGCTGTGCGCGGGTCCTGGCCGCTGGGCGGCTTCCCGTGGGGTGGGCTGGGCTACACCCAGCACGACGGAGGGCTCCTGCTGCCGGCTGCCCGCTCTGTGGGGGTGCTGGGCGTGAGCGCAGCCTGTGCCGCCATCGCGGTGTGCGTCGAGGAGGGCGGGTGGCGGGTCTGGCGGTCATGGCCCGCGTTCCGGGCGGCCGGGCCGCGCGGCGACGTCCGGGCGGACGTGCTGTTCGGGGCCTTGCGGACCCCCTTGCTGTCCGGGCTCGGCATCCTGGTGCTCTCCGTGCTCCTCGCGGGCGAGCCGCCCGCGCCGACCGGCCGGACCCTCGACATCGCGGCCGTGCAGGGCACGAACATCCGATCGACGAGCGCCGCCGGGGTCATGCGCGTGTCGACCGACCGGATCATCCGGGTGGCCGAGCAGATGGTGCTCGCGACCCGCCCCCTCGCCGCAGACCCCCCCGAGCTGACCATCTGGCCGGAGAACTCGCTCGACGCCGACGTCACCGACGAGCGCAACGCGACGGTGCGAGCCCTGGTGTCCGAGGCGCTCGACCTCCTGGGCGGCGCGCCGCTGCTCGCGAACGGGGCGCTCGCCGGGCCCCGGCCGGCCACCTTCCTCAACGCCATGCTCCAGGTGGCACCGGACGGGACGGTCGTCGACGCCTACGTGAAACGGCGTCCGGTGCCGTTCGCCGAGTACATCCCCGGCCGGCGGTGGCTCGACTGGTTCCCCCCGCTCGACCAGATCCCGAGCGACGCGCTTCCGGGCGCCGAGCCGGGCGTGTTCTCGGTCGCCGGCACGCGCGTCGGCACGGTGATCTGCTTCGAGAACATCTTCCCCGAGCTGGTCCACAGCCAGGTCCGCGAGGGGGCGCAGCTGCTGGTCGTGTCGACGAACAACACGAGCTTCGGCCGCTCGGCGATGAGCAGCCAGCACCTCGCTTTCAGCCAGGTGCGCGCCGTGGAGACGGGTCGGTGGGTCCTGCACGCGGGCATCTCGGGGATCTCGGGGATCGTCGACCCCGAGGGACGCGTCACCCAGCGCACCGCGCTGTTCGAAGAGGCGATCGTCCGCGCCGACCTGCCGCTGGTGGAGGGCCGGACGCTCGCGACGAGGCTCGGCGGCGCGATCGGGTGGGCGGCCGTCGCCCTGTTCGCCCTCGCGCTGGCGTGGTTGGTGGTGGACCGCCGCCGCGGCCGGACGCCGCCTCGACCAGGCCTGCGTTGACCCGCGCCGGCGGCTACGCTCGGCTGCGCACCGGCCGCCCTGCCGCGGCCGCGCACGCTCCCGTCATCTAGCGGCCCAGGATACCGGCCTTTCAAGCCGGCGGCGCGGGTTCGAATCCCGTCGGGAGCACCACGTTTCCGCTGGTCAGAGCGATATCAGCTGGTCAAGACTCCGCAGGGCACAGCGCTCGTGCCATGAACGTGCCATAACGAGAACGGCCGGTTCGAAGCTGCGCCAGGCGGGGGAGTCGGCCGTCCGGTTGCACGCTGTTCACACCACCTCCACTCCTTCGCGTCGTGGAGGTAGTTGCACCTGAGGTGCGGGAAATGTGACATCGGAACCGCACCACTCCGGCGTGCGCGTGACGGAGTGTCGTCCGGACGGCGTAGGGGAGCGCTTGGACCGTACGATGTTGTGGTGACCGTCTCTGGGCTCGCCGTCGACCTCGACAAGCTGCGGGACATTTGCGACCGCTACGGCGTGGCGCGCCTGGATGTCTTCGGCTCGACCGCTGGGGATCAGGCGCGGCCTGACAGTGACATCGACGTCTTGTACGAGCTGGCCCCCGGCGCACGCCTTGGGTGGGAGATCGAGGATCTCGCCGACGAGCTGTCGGCGCTGCTTGGACGACGCGTTGATCTGGTGTCGCGACGAGGCTTGCCCGTGCGTCTGCGCGACCAAGTTCTGACCGAGGCCCGGATTGCTGTATGCAGCGTGACCTGTTGCTCATCGCCGAGATGATCGACGCGGCGACGCAGGCTCAGGCGCTGGTTGGCGACATTCCTGCTGCGGCCGTGGCCGCCGATCGCCAACGGCGCGATGCGCTGCTGTGGAACCTCACAGTCCTCGGCGAGGCGGCAGCCCAAGTCAGCCCATAGCTGAAGGCACGCTTTACGGATGTGCCGTGGGAGCAGCCGGCTCGGGTCCGCAACCGCATCGTGCACGGCTACTGGTCGATCGACGTCGAAGTGCTTCACACCACGGCCACTGAGCAGCTCCCTACGTTCACCGACCAACTCAGGCAACGTGCTCGACGCGCTGGAGTCGAATCCCGTCTAGACACTGGCCGACGCTCAGCGCAGCACATCTCTACCGCAAGGTTTGCTCGCCGAGCGGTTGAGCTAGCAAAGCTTCCCGTACGACGTCCCCAGCAGTGCCTTGGGGGCCTTACTCGCCCGCGAGCCGCCCTCGAAGTTCGACAGCCAGGTTGTGCAGGGCGCGGAGTGGTACACGGATGTCTACGGCGGCGACGGGTTCTCGCAGGTTCGCGCGCTCACCCGACTGGGGATTCGCGCAGTGTTCGGCGGGGACGAACTCTGGCGGGCCAAGCCCGCGTTGATCAAGGACATCATCCGCGGCGGGCAGTCCTCGAGGCCGCGCCATCTGACCGTGGTCGGTGACGGGAGTACTTCGCGGCCACGCAGGGCGACGCGGGCAGGGAGCTGTGGTGGACTGACGGCACCTATTCGCAAACACGCCTCGTCACGGACGTTGTGGCCGGAGCACGGTCGTCGCAGCCGGTGCTGTTGACGCGCGCCGGTGGCCGGTTGCTTCGTGACCGGTCTCGCGGTCTTGTCAGTGATGGTCGCGGCCCCGAGTGCGGCCGCGGACTGGTGGGCCGGAACGCGGAGAACAGACGCGTCGAGTACGTCGCGAAGCCGCTCACTATGACAGCGTTCGTCCTCGCCGCTCACCTTGCGGCGGATCCTCGCTGCGGCTGATCGCCGGCTGGCCACCAACGCCGTGCCATACCGAGATGGTTACGAGCGGTAAATCACGGACCATCGTGTCCCGTCAGCGCAACAGCCTCGTTGAACTTCTCTGATGGTCATGAATCGGAGCACCTTGCGGGGACGTCCGTTGAGGTCGGCGGCGACGTCGTCGAGGTCGGGCCGGCAGCGGGTTCCGGCCTCAGATCTTCGGGTGGTCGTCGCTCCCGGGTTGCACGAGACCGGTTTCGTACGCGACCAGCGCGACATGGACGCGATCGCGCAGGTTGAGTTTGGTACGGAGACGGGAAACGTAGGTCTTGACGGTCGCCTCGCTGAGGAATAGCCGGTGGCTGATGTCGCTGTTCGTGAGTCCTCGGGCCACCAGCGTCATCACCTCGGTTTCCCGCTCGCTGAGCTGGTCGAGCCGTTCGGGACGGTGCCCAGGGAGGGGGCGAGCAGCGAACCGTTCGAGGAGCCGTCGGGTGAGGGACGGCGCCAGGATGGTGTCGCCTCGGGCCACGGCGTGTATGGCATGCACGAGGTCGCTGGGAGACATGTGCTTGAGCAGGAACCCGCTGGCACCGGCCTTCACGGCGCCGTAGACGTATTCATCGAGATCGAACGTCGTCAGAGCGACGACCTTCACGTCGGGCATCAGTCTGATCACCTCTCTGGTCGCGTCGATCCCGTTCATCCGCGGCATCTGCACGTCCATCAGCACCACCTGCGGCTGATGCTCCCGTGCCGTCTGCCGGACGAGCATCACCGCCTCTTCTCCGTCGCCAGCCTCGGCGACGACCGCCAGGCCTGCCCGCTCGAAGATCATCTTGAGACCGCTGCGGACGAGCTCCTGATCCTCGACCAGCATCACGCGAAGCGGTCCAGTCGAGCTCATCGGTCGTCCAGAGGGAGGACGGCCCGCACCCGGAACCCGTTCGGCTCGGCCTTCGTCTCGAGCCTGCCCCCGTACAGAGCCACCCTCTCCCGCATCCCGACGATCCCGTGTCCGACCGGGGAGGGGATCGTGGAGGGCACTCCCCGTCCGTCGTCCACCACCTCGACCTCGATCTCCGCATGACCGAAACGGAGGTAGACCGTCACCAGGTTCGCGGTGGCGTGTCGCCGCACGTTGGTGAGGGCCTCCTGAACGATGCGGTATGCCGTGAGGTCCAGACCGGCGGGCAACGAGCAGGGCTGGCCTTGGATCACCAGGTCCGGGCGTAGACCTTCAGCCTGTGCCTGCTCTAGGAGCTCGGGCAAGGCGGATAACCCGGGCTGGGGGGCGAACACCTCGGGTGCGTCATGGTCGCGGAGCACGGCCAGGACGCGCCGCATGTCCTCCAACGCTTCCGCACCGGTGCGGCGGATCCGATCCAGAGCGGCGCGGGTGTAGGCCGGGTCCTCGTCCATCGCCGCCTCGGCCGCGCCTGCCTGGACGACTATCACGCTGACCGAATGGGCCACGACGTCGTGCATCTCGCGTGCGATGCGGGCCCGCTCCTCGACGCGAGCGGTGGCGGACGCTCGCTCGGCGCTCTCCTCGGCGGCCCTTGCTCGCAGCGCAGATGCCCGCGCAGCCGCTTCCGTTCGGCTCAGGGCGCGACCCAGCCCGAAGGCGATCACGGCGTTGGCCCAACGGAAGGCGAAGTCGTTGGGATCGAGCAGATCAGCCATGGCCAGGTCGAGGACGAGGAGGAGAGCCGCCGTGACCCCAGCCATCGTCCAAGCGAGCCGTGGCGCCTCGTGGCGGGCGACCGTGTAGACCGCAAGCATGAGCGGCACCATGCCGCCCCAGAACTGGACGTAGACGGGCGCGAACGCGTAGGCCAGCGCGATGATCGACAACACGGTCGCGAGCGCGGCAGCGGGTCGGATGCGCCGGAGCGCGACAGCGGTGCCGACCAGCACCACGACGACGGAGCTCGCGACCGGTGAGCCCTGGCCCATCGCCGACGACAGGGGGACGATGATCTCGGCGAGCCCCGCCGCCGTGATGCCGACCGCGAGCGCGGCATCACGCGCGATGTGGCCGCGCGTGATCCATCGGGCAGCAAGGTGCTCCATCGGCGCATGGTAAGTGCCTCCCGCCCCGTGCGACGTCCCCCTGAGGTTGAGGTTTCATTCACCGTTTGGACGACAGGCCGACAACCCTTCCCCGACGCGGGCAGCGGCCGTTCCCCGGTTCGATGACGAGCATCCCGGCTGTGCGGGCCGGCCGACATCGAGAGGCGTCACATGAGGAACCCAGCTACCTACCGTCGCGGAGCGGCGGCCGTCTGCCTCGTGCTCGCGGGCGTGTTGAGCGCCACCTTCATAGTGCTCGCGGCCGCTCCGGGCTGGGGCAGCGACGGCGTTGCTCGGCTGCAAGCGGTCGTCGACGCGGGGGGAACGGCCACCGTGTCCTTCCTGGCGTTCGCCGCCTACCAACTGCCGCTCATGATCGGCCTGCTCGGTGTCGCCCATCTCCTACGCGGCCGGACGCCGCTGCTGGCCAACCTCGGCGCGACGCTCGCCGGGGTCGGTGCCATCGGCTACGCCGTGTACGGGGGCTCGCAGCTGGTGATTCCTGCGATGGTCGCGGACCAGTCGAACCTCGAGCTCTTCGCCCAGCTGCGCACCGACGCAGAGCCGTTGACGGAGCCGTTTGCAGCGCTCGGCATGGTCGGCTCCGTCCTGGGACTCCTGCTGCTCTCCATCGCCCTCTGGAGGGCGAAGTTGGGTCCGAGGTGGATACCCGTGACGCTATGGGGCTTTCTCGCGGTCGAGTTCGCCGGGACGGCGCTCAGCCCGGCGGCGTCGGGCCCGGTGTCGGCGGTCCTGCTGCTAGTGGCCCTGCTCTCCCTGGCGGTCCTCATCCAGCGTTCCCCCGTCTCCGCCTGGACCTCGGCAGTCGACATGCCCTCCCTCGTCGAGCACGGTGATGAGCATCCCGGTGCCGTGACTGCGGGTTGAACCCGCTACCGTGCGCTCAGTGAGCACGGGTGGCGGCGTAGACGAGGCCGTAGACGCGGGCGAGCGGCAGCATCGAACGGCAGCGGATCCAACAGCGGCAGGACACGATGGCAGGACCTCGCCGGTCCGCTCGCTGACGAGGACATCGACTGGCCTGCTGACGCCGGGGTGACGTCCCGGCTCGAGCCGGTGTTACGAGCCGTGAGCGCAGCCGGGGCCGCCCGGTCCGCGAATGTCGACGGCGCTCGACCCGTTGCTCTCACACGCCGTAACCAGACCCTTCTCGTGCGCGGTGACTGGATGAACTGATGCCACGGGGCTCCACCGACCACGAGGCCTTGGCCCTGCCCGGGCAGGGCGCCGCCACCGACTCAACCATGCTTGACATCCGTCGCTCCCGGGGGAGTGATGGTCAGGTTGTGGGCACGCGCTGGGATGGCGAGAGCCAGCAGCAAGATCGCGGTCAGGACAAGTGTTGCGAGAATCCGGTTCATTGACGCGCTCCTTGTAGTCGTTTTCTTCGGTGGTCTGGGGCTTCGCCGGCGCGCCTGGCGCTATTGGTCGGCGGGAGGATCTCGATCTGGAAGTCAGCCGCGATGCGGGTGAGACCTTCGACGTCGGGCACAGAGGGCTCAGGCAGAGCCGGGGTAGGGGCGGGTTCGCCCACCGCTCGTGCGAAGTCCTCGAACTGGGCCGGCAGCGTGATCTGCAGCATCGTGGCGGGACCGCTGTCGCTGATCTGGAACCGGTGCGGCAGGCCCTTCGGCAACCACGCGAACCCGCCGGTGCCGAACGTGGCCTCGCGGCCGGCGCACGTGAAAGTGACCTCGCCGTCAAGAACGTAAAACAGCTCGTCCTCGATGTCGTGGCGGTGCAACAGCGCCCCGAAACCGGGAGGCCCCCCGTGACCTCGATCGCCGTCAGCCTCTCGGCCGTCTCGCGCCCGCCCGCTTTGACCGTCACGAGGTTGCCCAGGAACCACAGATGCTCACCGTCTCCCGCGGCGACCAGCCGGGGGTCGTTGAGCCGCGATGTGTACACGGTCACGTCAGCTCCTTTCTGGCAGGGGACAGCCGCGCGACCAGCTCGCTGCGGCTGCCGGTGCCGGTCTTTTCGAAATCGACTTGAGGTGGTCGCGCACGGTGTGCGCGGAGATGAACAGCTGCTCGGCCATCTCCTGCGTGCTCTCGCCGCGGCCGAGCGCAACCATGGCGGCCAAGATTGCCTGGCCCGGCCGCGGGGGCGGCGTTCTGAGGCCGGTGCGCCATCCCTACGCCACCATTACGCTACGCTGTAGCATCTGTAGCTGACGGCAGAGGAGGACATCGTGAGCAAGGGGCAGCCGTTCAGTGTGCGTCTCGAAGCGGCGACGGAGAAGGTCGTCGAGGCTGAGGCACGTCGGACGCGGCGCTCCAAGAGCGCGGTGGTGGAGGCGTTCACCGAGGAGACAGCGCGCACGCGACGGTTTCCGGGCATCGCGTTCCGCGGTGATGATGCCCGGCGCCGAGCGTGGGTGGTCGGCTCGGGCCTGGACGTGTGGGAGATCAGCCAGATGCTCGAGGATTTCGGCTCCGTGGAGAAGCTGGTCGCCGACACGCATCTGTCACTGGCGCAGGCGCGGCTCGCCGTCGCCTACCGCAACGCCTATCTCGAAGAGATCGACGACCTCATAGCCGACAACCGCCGCCCTGTGGATGAACTGCGGGTGCTGTTCCCGTTCATCGACGTCATGGAAGCCTGACGATTGCGTCTCGTCCTCGACGCCAACTTGTCGCCCAAACGCATCGGCAGTTCCCTCCAGAAGCGCGGCCACGACGTGTTGAGCCTCGCCTCCGACGCCGCGTTAGGTGCGTTGGATGACCCGCAGGTGCTCGAGTTGGCCGCCGAGCAGTCCCGCATCCTCGTCACCCGCAACGCTCGGGACTTTGCTCCGCTGCTGCGGGAGTGGGCCGAGGCTGATCGCCACCACGCCGGCTGCATCCTGATCTGGACGCTCGCTCATTCCGAGTTCGGGGCGATCATCCGCGGCGTCACCCGGCTCCTCGATGATCGCCCCGACCCCAAGCAGTGGCGGGACGTCACGGCCGCCCTATGACCGTGTG
>JACCXR010000148.1 GCA_013696915.1 Euzebyaceae bacterium | reverse complement strand
ACCCCGGTGCGCTGGCGGCGTTCGGCACCGACCTGGCCCACCCCGACGCGCTGGCAACCCTGGCCAAGGCGCCCACCCCGGAGCTGGGCCGGCGGCTGTCGACCGCCCAGATCGCCGCGGCGCTGCGCAAGGCCGGCCGGCGGCGCAACGTCGACACCCGCGCCGCAACGATCCGCGGCGCGCTGCGCGCCGCGCAGCTGGCCGCCCCCGTGCCGGTGGCCGACGCTTACGGCGACACCGCCAAGGCGCTGGTGGGCGTGATCGCGGCGCTGACCGCCCAGATCGGCGAGCTCGAGGCCGCGCTGGCCGACCGTTTTGAGCAGCACCCGGACGCCGGCATCCTGCGCAGTCTGCCCGGACTCGGGATCATCCTCGGCGCCCGGGTGCTCGCAGAGTTCGGGGACGACCCCAACCGCTACGCCCACGCGAAAGCCCGCAAGAACTACGCCGGCAGCGCCCCCATCACCAAGCAGTCCGGCAAGAGCAAAGTCGTGCTCGCCCGCTTCGTGCGCAACCGTCACCTCGCCGACGCGCTCACCTGGTGGGCGTTCTGCTCCCTGAGCGCCTCGCCGGGCGCGCGGGCGTTCTACGACCAGCATCGCGCCAACGGCGACACCCACTACCAAGCCCTACGTGCCCTGTCCAACCGCTGGGTCGGCATCCTCCACGGCTGCCTACGCCACCGCACCGCCTACGACGAAGCCACCGCCTGGGGCCACCGTCAGCAGGAAACCGCCATCGCCGCTTGACAGCTACCGCCCGTGGGATGTCTACCCTTCAAGGGTTCGCACGCGCCGGCGTTCCCCCGTGGAGCGGACCGTGGGCCTCGCGACGGGCCCAACGTTCGAAGGGTAGTCGCGAGCTTTGGCGCCTACCCTTCAAGGGTTCGCACGCGCCGGCGTACCCCCGGCGGCGGGCCCCCGAGGGGGCACGCACCGGCGTTCCCCGCCGGGGCCGCGGGCCCAGCCAGCAGGAGGTCTTGCCCCCGCGACGCGGCGAGCGACGCGGCGAGGGTGGTGCGCTGCGGACGCAGGTCTCCCCCGGGCCGACCGATCCGTGGGCCGAGCGATCCCTGGGGAAGCCCGCCCGGTCAGCGGGCGCCGCCCCGCCGCCTGGCTCCGGTCGCGAGCCGGGTGCCGAGCGCGACGGCGCCGGCGGCGATCAGGAGCATCGCAGCTAAGGCTATGCGGGCGCCGGAGGACGCCGGTTGCGCCGCCCGCTCGCCCTCCGGCAGCGCGACGACCTCGGGCTCGCTCGCGGACGGCGGTGACGAGCCCGGGGCGTCCGACGGCGGCGGAGCGGCGACGGGCACCACCGGCTCGAAGGAGACCGGTGGCGCCGGTGCCGTCCCGGAGGGGCGGACGCTCGCCGGCTCTCCGGATGGAGGAGACGGCGGATCCGTGGCCGGCAGTCGAGTCGGCCCCGGCGAGGCCGCCGGCGGGGCCGCGACCTCTGTGGCAGGCGGGGGCGCGGATGGATGCTGCGGGCGTCCCGGCAGCGACGGTGGCGCGACGCCCGCCGCGGCCGCCGCGACGTCGAGGCGCCCGAGGCCGGTCCCGATGTCGACCGCCGTCTCGACCAGCCGTTCGCGGGTCCGGGCGCCGGACGCGCCGGCCTGGATGAGGATCGCGGCAGCCGCGGACACGACCGGGGCTGCGAACGACGTCCCGTCGGATCGCGCGTAGCGCCCGTCGTGCCAGGTGGCGAGGATCTCGACGCCGGGAGCGAACAGGGTTCTCGCGTCGCGGTTCGACTGCGGCCACACGAGGTCCTCCGCGTCGGTCGCTCCCACGACCAGGGCCGGCGTGGCCTGGGAGTAGGGCGGCGACAGGCCGTCGTTCCCCGCGGCGGCGACGACCAGGACGCCGGCTGCCGCCGCCTCCTCGATCGCCTCCTCGACGTCGGCGTCGATGAGACCGGACACGCCGGCGGCGTCGCGGCCGGTGTCGCGGCCGGCCTCGGCCAGGCTGAGGTTGACGACAGCCGCCCCTTCCGCGGTGGCCCAGCGGATGCCTTCAGCGACGTCGGTCGATGTGCCCCCGCCCTCGCCGTCGAGCACCCGCACGGGCATCACCAGCGCCCGTGGCGCGGCGCCGGCGACGCCGAGACCGTTGCCGGCGATGGCGGCGATAGTGCCGGCCACGATGGTCCCGTGGCCGTGCGGGTCGTCCGGCGGGGTGCCGGGTTCGACGAGGTCGAGCCCCTCCACCAGCCGTCCGAGCAGATCGGGATGGTCGAGGTCCACGCCGGTGTCGAGGACGGCGACGACGACCTCTTCCCCCTGACCGGTGTCCCACGCGTCCAGCGCACCGACGTGCTGGAGGTGCCACTGCTGAGCCGCGAGGGGATCATTCGGCGTGCCCACCCCCATCAGGGGAAGCGCAAGCAGCACGACGCCGACGAAGGACCACCGCATACTCGCCCGAGGATGACACCGCTGGGCGCGGGGCGCACGGCGCGGCCGTGGCCGGATCAGGCCGTGATCACCAGTGAGTCGCGATGGATGACGGCGCGCTGGTAGGCCGCGCCCAACTCACGCCCCAGGGCCTGCATGCTGCGGCCTCGGACGCGCAGCACGTCGTCACGCGGGAACGCGGAGAGGCCACGGGCGATGATCCGCTCGTCTCCCCCCCCGCGGACGTCGACCGCGTCACCGGCGTCGAAGTCGCCGACGGCGTCCACGACCCCGGCCGCGAGCAGGCTCGATCCGCGCTCGACGAGCGCCCGAGCGGCCCCCTCGTCCACCAGGATGACGCCGCGGGGCGTCCTCGCGAAGGCGATCCACAGCTTGCGGCTCTCCGGCCGGCGGGCGGCGGGCGGGAACCACGTCCCGACCGGCGCACCGGCGACGACCTCACGCAGGACGCCCGGCCGGCGCGCGTTCGCGATCACCGCGTGGGCGGCGCTGAAGGTGGCGATCCGGGCCGCCTCCAGCTTGCTCGCCATGCCGCCGGTGCCGACGTCCGACCCCGCCCGGCCGAACGCGTCCTGGTCGAGACGGGCGAGGTCGTCGACGCGCTCCACGATCGGCAGGACCCCAGCGCCGCGTCGTGGGTCGGCGTCGTGCAGCCCGTCGACGTCGGACAGCAGGACCAGCAGCCCCGCACCGAGCATGCTCGCCACCAGTGCCGCGAGCCGGTCGTTGTCGCCGAAGCGCAGCTCGTCCGTGGCGACCGTGTCGTTCTCGTTCACGATCGGAACGGCGCCGAGCTCGAGCAGCGTGTCGAAGGTGTGGCGGGCGTTGAGGTAGCGACCCCGGTCGACGACGTCGTCGGGCGTGAGGAGCACCTGCCCGCAGACCCTGCCGTGGAGCGCGAACGATGCCTGGTAGGTGTGCATCAGGATGCCCTGGCCGACGCTCGCCGCCGCCTGCAGCCGGGGGAGATCGGTCGGGCGGCGCAGCAGTCCGAGCGGCGCGAGCCCGGCGGCAACCGCGCCGCTCGACACGAGCACGACTTCCACGCCCTGCGCCCGCACGGAGGCGACCTGGGCGACGAGATCCCCGGCGAGGTGCTCGTCCAGACCCCCGTCGGGGGCTCGCAGGCTCGACGAGCCGACCTTCACGACGACCCGTCGCGGCAAGGCGAAGCGCGGGCCGCTCACGGATTCGGGCGCCCCCGTGCCTCATCCCGGTCTGCTCGCGGGCCCGGGTCGTTGAGGTCGTCGGGATCGTCGCCGGGGTCGCCCGGTTCGGGGTCGAAGTCGAACACCGCGCCGGCGATCTCGACCGGGTCGCCCCTCCGGGCGCCCGCGAGCGCGAGCTGACGGTCCACGCCTGCGCGCACCAGCCGGCCCTGCAGGTAGCGGACGGCCTCGTCGTTGCCGAGGTCCGTCGTGACCACCCAGCGTTCGATCCGCTCCCCCGTCACCCGGAACCCGTGGCCGGTTGATTCGACCGCGAAGTCGTTCCGGCCGCCGGCGGCCGGCCGCAGGACCGGCCGGGCGGAGTCGTCGCCGGCCTCCGCCTCGCGGTGCGAGCGTGCCAGGCCGACGAGGCTCGCCAGGCGCATCCGCAGGTGATCGAGTCCCTCGCCGGTGACCGCGCTGCCCAGCAGCACCTCCCACCCGGCCGCCTCCAGGTCCGGCCGGATGATCTCGGCGGTTTCGCGGTCGGCGTCGACCTTGTTGCAGAAGACCAGGGCGGGCCGGTCCAGCAGGTCCGCCTGGTAGGAGCCGAGCTCGGCGAGGACGGTCTCCAGGTCCTCGCGAGGGTCTCGTTGCTCGTAGCTGGCGCAGTCGAGCACGTGGAGAAGCACCTGCGCCCGCTCGACGTGGCGCAGGAAGCGGTGGCCGAGGCCCCTGCCCTCGCTCGCCCCCTCGATGAGTCCCGGGACGTCGGCGACGACGAAGTCGGTGTCGCCCGCCCGGACCACCCCGAGGTTCGGCGACAGGGTCGTGAACGGATAGCCGGCGATCTTCGGCTTCGCCGCCGAGAGACGCGCGATCAGCGAGGACTTGCCCGCGTTGGGGAAGCCGACGAGCGCAACGTCGGCCATCAGCTTGAGCTCGAGGGTGACCCAGCGCTCCTGGGCGGGTTCCCCGAGCTCGTGGAACATCGGCGCGCGCCGGTGCGACGTGCGGAATGCGGCATTGCCGCGACCGCCGCGGCCACCTGCGGCCGCGACCACCTCGTCGCCGGCACGCAGGAGGTCGGCGATCGCGTCGCCCGCCTGGTCCTTCACGACCGTCCCGAGGGGGACGTGGAGCACGTCGTCGGCGCCGTCGGCCCCCCGGCGGAGGTCGCCCTCGCCGTGGCGGCCGCGCTCGGCGGCCCGGTGCGGCCGGTGGTGATGGTCGACCAGGGTGGCGACGTCGCCCGTGGCCCGGACCACGACGTCACCGCCGTGGCCGCCGTCACCGCCGTCCGGGCGGCCCCGTGGCTCGTAGGGCTGGCGCGCGAAGGACGTGACGCCGTCTCCACCGCGACCACCCTTGACGTGGACCCGGACCTCGTCGACGAACATGCCCCGAGCCTACTTCGGACCTTTCCACAGACTGGGATGAGGACAGCCTGCGGCCTCTCGAGGCATGCGCCATCATCGCGTCGCAGTTGTCAGCGCTGCCCGAGGAGCGCATCATGCCTGGTGATGATCGGGCACGTCTCGCACTGTACGAGCGGCTCGTGGAGCTGCTCGGTTCCGGGTTGGCGACCAGTGTGATGGAGCAGTTGCCGCCCATGCCGTGGGATGAGCTCGCGACGAAGCGGGACCTGGAAGACCTGCGGGTCGCGACCAAGGACGACATCGCCGGACTGCGCGCGGAGATCAAGCGCGACCTCGACCAGCTGCAGACCGAGACCAAGCGCGGCCTCGACCAGCTGCACACCGAGACCAAGCGCGATTTCGACCAGCACCGCGCCGACACGCGGCGTGACTTCGAGACGTTCGAGCACAAGATCATGGCCGCGATGCGCGCCGAGATGAGCGCCCAGACCCGCACCTTCGTGCGGGCCCAGGCCGGGACCCTGCTGACCACGGCGTCGCTCGCGTTCGCGGCCGCGCGCCTGACCTGAGCGCCGGTCAGCCCTCGATGGCCGCGCGGTCGAGACCCAGCGCCTCGGCGAAGACTCGTGTCCTCCTCGCCGCCGACGGCGTTGGGGTTGATCACCCGCGATGGGATGCCGTCCCGGGCCTCGAGGAGCCGGCGCAGCTGGCCGACATAACCCTGGTCGTAGGAATCGGCGCCGACTCCTTGGGCCGCCGAGTCGCCGAGCGCCACCCACAGGGGTCCAACGACTTCGCGGGCGAGGCGGTTCGCGTCCTCCCAGGACCGGGCGTAGGGGGCTACCTGTCCGCCGGTCACGCGCACCCCGCCGGGCAACCGCTCCCCAACGTCCAGGCGGCGATCAGACCGAGTTGCGCCGCCGCACACCGCGGGACCGCGAGGCGGTCGCCCCGGGGGCGGTGTGCCGCCCGGTCACGGGCGGAGTGCCTGCTCGACGTCGTCGACGAGGTCGTCGGCGTCCTCGATGCCGACCGACAGCCGTACGAGGTCGCCGGGCACCTCGAGCAGCGAGCCGGCGACCGACTGGTGCGTCATGCGGCCGGGGTGCTCGACGAGTGACTCGACCCCGCCGAGCGACTCGGCGAGCGTGAACACCCGGAACCGGGCGCACGCTCTCAGGGCCGCGGGCTCGTCGGCCATGCGGAACGCCACCATGCCCCCGAAGTCGCGCATCTGGCGGGCGGCGACCTCGTGGCCCGGATGGTCCGGCAGCCCCGGGTAGAGCACCCGTTCCACCGCGGCGTGGCGCACGAGGGCTGCGACGACGGCCCGGGCGTTCTCGCAGTGGGCCCGCATGCGCACCGCCAGGGTCTTGATGCCGCGCAGGACCAGCCAGGCGTCCCACGGTCCGGGCACGGCACCGACGGCGTTCTGCAGGAACCCGATCCGCCCGGCGAGTTCGTCGTCGTCGAGCAGCACCGCGCCGCCCACGACGTCGCTGTGTCCCCCGAGGTACTTCGTCGTGGAATGCACGACGACGTCGGCGCCGAGCGCGAGCGGCTGCTGCAGGTAGGGGGTGGCGAAGGTGTTGTCGACGACGACGCGGGCGTCCCGCTCGTGGGCGAAGGCGGCCAGGGCGGCCACGTCGAAGATCGACATCAGCGGATTCGTCGGCGTCTCGATCCACAGCATCCGCGTGCGGGGACGCCAGGCGGCCGCCAGGACGTCGGGGTCGGACAGGTCCACGGGGTCGAAGTCGAGCCCCCACGGCCGGTGGACGCGGTTGAACTGGCGGAACGTGCCGCCGTAGACGTCGTTGGCGAGCACCACGTGGTCGCCGGGTGCCAGCGTGCGGAGGACGGCGTCGCCCGCGGCCAGACCGGACGCGAACGCGAAGCCGTGGCGGGCGCCCTCCAGGGAGGCGAGCGCGGCCTGCAGCGCGTCGCGGGTGGGGTTGCCGCTGCGCGCGTAGTCCCATCCGGCGTGCTCGCCCACCGCCGACTGCGCGAACGTCGACGTCTGGTACACCGGCACGATCACCGCGCCGGTCGCGGGGTCGGGGTCCTGCCCCGCGTGGATCGCCCGGGTGCTGAACCCGGTCACGGGCGGCCCCGGTCCACCAGGAAGTCGAGCACGTCCGCGCGGGTGAGCACCCCGATCGCGGCAGGGCCGTCACAGACGATGACCGCCGAGGCCTGGCCGGTGAGCAGTCCCATCGCCGCCTCGACGGTGTCGCGCCCGTCGACCATCGGCAGCGGCGCCTCCATGACCTCCCCGACCGTCTGGTCGAGGACGCCGGGGTCGCGGTAGGCGCGGTCGAGCAGGCCGCGCTCGCGGATGCTGCCGACGACGTCGTCGCGCGCATCGCCGCCCTCCCTGCGGGTGACCGGCATCTGGCTCACGCCGTAGGTGTGCAGGGTCGCGATCGCGTCGCGCACGGGCTCGTCGGGGTGGACGTGGACGATCGCCGGGAGGTCGGTGTGCTTGCGGCGGACGACGTCGGCGAGCTTCGCGCCGGCCCCGGCCTTGTCGAGGAAGCCGTTCGCGGCCATCCAGTCGTCGTTGAAGATCTTCGACAGGTAGTTGCGGCCGGAATCGGGCAGCAGCACGACGACGGTCGCATCGGCCGGGTACTCGGCGGCCACCTCGAGGGCGGCCCACGCCGCGGTGCCGCACGAGCCGCCGACGAGGATGCCCTCCTCGCGGGTCAGCCGCCGCGTGGTCAGAAACGAGTCGCGGTCGCTGACCCGGACGTACCGGTCGACCACCTGCGGGTCGAACGTGCCGGGCAGGAAGTCCTCGCCGACGCCCTCGACGAGGTAGGGCCGCACCTGGTCGCCCGAGTACAACGACCCCTCGGGATCGGCTCCGACGACGACGACGTCGGGGTTCTGCTCCTTGAGGTAGCGCCCGGCGCCGCTGATCGTCCCGCCGGTGCCGACACCGGCGACGAAGACGTCCACGCGGCCGTCGGTCTGCTTCCAGATCTCGGGGCCGGTCGTGCGGTAGTGCGCCTCGGGGTTGGCGGGATTGAAGTATTGGTTGGGCTGGAAGGCGCCGGCGACCTCTCCCGCCAGTCGATCCGCGGTCCGGTAGTAGCTGCGCGGGTCGTCGGGCTCGACGGCGGTCGGGCAGACGACGACCTCGGCCCCGTAGGCGCGCAGCAGGTCGATCTTCTCCTGGCTCATCTTGTCGGGCATGACGAAGATGCACCGATACCCCCGCTGGGCGGCCACGATCGCCAGTCCCGCACCGGTGTTGCCGCTGGTCGGCTCGACGATCGTGCCGCCCGGTCGAAGGTGTCCGGCCTCCTCGGCGGCGGCGACCATCGCCAGGCCGATGCGGTCCTTGACGCTGCCGCCCGGGTTCAGGTACTCGACCTTGGCGAGCAGGGTGGGCGGGACGTCGCGGCTGAAGCGCCGGAGACGAACGAGGGGCGTGTTGCCAACGAGTTCCACGAGCGAGTCGACGACCTGCATGGCGCCCTCCGGGCGGCGGGCCCGCGCCGTTGCGGGACCTCGGGTGCGGGCAAGCCTAGTGCGTGCCGATATCCTCGGTCGCCGATGAGTGTCCCGCCCCTGCCGATCCGGCCGATCGACGGCGCCGAGTTCGGTGCCCTGGTCAGGACGGTCGAGACGGCCTTCGGCGAGGCCGCCCATCCCGACGACATCGAACGCGAGCGCCTCGTCTTCGAACCGGACCGGAGTCTCGCCGCGTTCGACGGCGACCGGATCGTCGGGGGGACCTGGGTCTTCTCCTTCGGTCTCTCGGTCCCGGGCGGCGAGTTGCCGGCGGCGGGCGTGACCGGCGTCGGGGTGCTCCCCACCCACCGCCGCCAGGGGCTTCTCACCCGGTTGATGCGCCGGCAGGTCGACGATGTCCGTGATCGCGGGGAGCCGCTGGCGGCGCTGTGGGCGTCCGAGGCGCAGATCTACGGCAGGTTCGGCTACGCCCCCGCAACCTTCGGGGCCGCCCACAGGATCCGCAAGCGCGGCGCCACGGCGCTGACGCGGGCGCCCGCGGCCGGCGGTCTCGTCCGGCTCGTCGATCCCGACTTCGCCCTCGCGGCCTTCCCGCCGGTGTACGACCGGACGCGCAGCGGCCGGCCCGGCATGCCGAGCCGGCGCGGCCGGTGGTGGGAGTACCAGCTGCTCGCCGACCCGGAGCGTCATCGCAGCGGCCACAGCGACAAGCAGCTCATCACGTACACCGAAGCGGATGAAGTGGACGGCTACGCGGTGTACCGCGTGAAGCCGTCGTGGGACGACCGCGGCGCGCCGACGGGGACCGTCGACGTCGTGGAACTCATGGCTGCAACGCCGGCGGCCGGTGCCGCGCTGTGGCGGCACTGCCTCGGCATCGACCTGACGACGAACGTCCGGGCGCCCCGTCGGCCCCTCGACGACCCGCTGCCGCTCTGGTTGGACGACCCGCGACAGGCGCAGGTCGTCGTCGCCGACGCGCTCTGGCTCCGGCTCGTCGACGTGCCGGCGGCGCTGTCGGGGCGGTCCTACGCGTCCACCGGCCGGCTGACGCTGGACGTGCGGGACGCGTTCTGCCCGTGGAACGACGGAAGGTGGACCCTCGAGACCGACGGCTCGGAGGCATCCTGCACGAGGACGCGGGGATCGGCGGACCTGGTGCTCGACCAGACCGACCTCGCGATGCTCTACCTCGGCGGCACGACGGCCACCGGGCTGACCCTCGCCGCACGGATCGAGGAGCGGACGCCGGGAGCGGTGGCGCGGCTGGACGCGCTCTTCAGGGTGCCGCTGGCGCCGTGGGCGCCGGAGGTGTTCTGACCCCGGGGTCCGTCGACTGCGTCACGAACCGCGAAACCGTGTCGACAGACCGGCCGTCAGCCGGGGATGATCTCGGCGAACTTGCGCTTGCCGGAGGTCCGGAACGCCACCGTGCCGTCGGCCAGGGCGAACAGTGTGTCGTCGCCGCCCCGTCCGACGTTTTCGCCGGGGTGGATCTTGGTCCCGCGCTGGCGGACGATGATGGTGCCGGTCGTGACCGCCTGGCCGCCGTAGCGCTTCACGCCGAGCATCTTGGGGTTGGAGTCGCGGCCGTTGTTCGACGAGCCGCCGCCCTTCTTGTGTGCCATCGCCTCTCCCTTGCTACGCGGTGATCTCGTCGACCCGGATGCGGGTCAGCCGCTGGCGGTGTCCGTTGGTGTTGCGATACCCGGTCTTGTTCTTGTACTTGAACACCGTGAGCTTCGGGCCCTTCCGCTGCTCGACGACGGTGGCACGCACGGTGGCGGCGGCCAGGGCGTCACGGCCGACGGTGAGGTCGCCGTCGTCGCCGACGAGGAGCACCGGCCGCAGCGCCACGGTGCCGTCGTCGGCGGGAGCGAGTTTCTCGACGTCGAGGGTGTCGCCGACCTTGACCCGGTACTGCTTGCCGCCGGTGGCGATCACGGCGTACATCGAAGCGTCTCCTAGAGGGTTTGGTGTCCGGCGGGCGAGAGAAGAAGGCGTGCCGAGGCGCACCAGAGGGGCAAGTGTAGGGTCGGTCCCATGGGGTGTCAACGCGCGCCGCGCCGGGTGCGACTGACCGCCGACCGCGGGTCACCGGCCGGCTGCCGGGCGCTGCTCTCGGCCGCCCCAAACTTCGGGTCGTGTCGACTGAGGCTGGCTTTCGACGACTCCGTCGACACGGGCCGGGCGATCACACCAGGAGATCGTCGATGATCTGGCTGCCGCGGCCCTCGCAGACGTCGCATTTCGTCGTGAAGCTCTCCTGCAGCCCCTGGCTGACGTTCTTGCGGGTCATCTGCACCAGCCCGAGCTTCGAGATCTCCATGACCCGGCTCTTGGTCTTGTCGCGCGCCAGCTCGCGCCTGAACCGCTTCAGGACCTCGTCACGGTTCGCCGGGACGAGCATGTCCACGAAGTCGATGACGATGATCCCGCCCATGTCGCGCAGGCGCAGCTGGCGGGCGATCTCCGGCGCCGCCTCGATGTTGTTGCGGAGGACGGTCTCCTCGAGGTTCCGCTCGCCGACGAACTTGCCGGTGTTGACGTCGATGACCCACATCGCCTCCGTCTTCTCGACGATGAGGTAGCCGCCGGAGCGCAGCCACACCTTTTTCTCCAGGGCCCGGCGAATCTGGTTCGTCACCTCGTAGGCGTCGAAGATGCGGTCGTCGCCGGTGTGGACGCCGACGCGGTCGACGAATTCCGGGCTGACGTCGGCGAGGTAGTCACGGACCTGGCCCGCGAGCTCCTCGGAGTCGACGACGAGCTGGGAGTACTCGGGGCCGAACACGTCGCGGATGACCCGGATCACGAGGTCGGGTTCGGTATAGATGGTGTCGAGCGTCTTCGCCTCGTCGGCGCGCGCGCGCACCTGCTCCCAGATGCGGACGAGGCGGGCCACGTCGGCCTCGAGCTGCTCCTTCGTCGCCCCTTCGGCGGCGGTCCGCACGATCAGGCCGTAGGCCTCGGGCTTGATCGCCTTCAGGATCCCGCGGAGCCGCTCCCGCTCTTCGTCGGTGAGCTTCCGGCTGATGCCGAGCATGCCGTCGCCCGGCGCGAGCACGCAGTACCGGCCGGCGATGGACAGGTGCTGCGTCAGTCGCGCTCCCTTGGTGCCCATCGGGTCCTTCGTGACCTGCACGAGGACCGACTGCCCGGCCTTCAGGGTCTGCTCGATGCGCGGCAGGTCGCCGTCGAGGTCGGCCTCGTCGTAGTTGACCTCGCCGGCGTAGAGGACGCCGTTGCGGCCCTTGCCGATATCGATGAACGCCGCCTCCATGCCGGGGAGGACGTTCTGGACCCGTCCGAGGTAGATGTTGCCGACGTAGCTGGTGTCGTGGCGGTGGGTGACGTAGTGCTCGACGAGCGTGCGCTCCTCCAGGACCGCGATCTGGGTCCGCTCCCCGCCGACGGACACGAGCATCCGCCGCGGGGGGCCCTCGGTGATGGCGCGGCGCGTCTCCTCGCTGACTCCCCCGAGCGGGCGCCGCGCCAGGCGGGTCCGGATTCCGCGACCCGGGCCTCCGCCGGGGGCGCGCCGGCCGCTCCTGGCCTGCAGGCGGGTCGGGGGCGCATCGCCGTCGCCGTCGGTGTCGTCGTCAGTGTCGTCGTCGACGTCTGTCGCCGTCTCGGTCCGCTCCGCCGACCCGGCCGCGACGGCCTCGTCCACGGTGTCGAGCTCGTCGCCCAGGTTCCCCTCGACGTCGACGTCCTCGGTGATGGTCGTGCGCGGTGAGCCGCGGCGTCCGCGGCCCCGCCCGCCGCGGCGCCGCCGAGCACGGCCCGGCGCAGTACATCCTTGACCCGCTGGCCGCCGCCA
>JACCXR010000143.1 GCA_013696915.1 Euzebyaceae bacterium | reverse complement strand
GCTGGTTCTCCCGCGGCGTGCGCACGCTCTTCGCGCTCGTGATCTCCAAGTTCTTCGTGGTCGCCGTCATCAGCCTCGCGGGCGCGGCGATGGCGCAGATCGCCGGCGGGGACTCCGACAGCGAGCTCGCGCCGTCGGCTTTCACGGTCGCAGCCGCCGAGGTCCCCGACTCCGAGCCCGCCGCCATCTCGGTCGTCGACAGCGACGGCTTCACGGTCGTCATCAGTGGTGTGGCGCTGCTGGCGATGGCGATGTTCGCCCCGTGGGTGTGCTTCAACCTGCTGTCCCCGATCGACGGGGCCACCGCGGGGATGCTCGAAGGCGCCGCCCGCCGGCCCACAGCCGCACTCGACCACCCGTCCACCCGAACGCTGACCCGGGCCGGAGGCTCCAGCGGCGGCGCGCCCGCGGCAGCTGCGGCCGCGGCGGGAGGCGGTCCCGCCGCTCTGCCCCTGGCTGGGGCCGCGGCCGCCGGTTCGGCCGCCAGCGGGGCGAAGGAGCACGTGGCCGACCGGGCGGACGCGCTGGGCGACAACGCCACGCCGGCGCCCGACCCCCCGCCCATGCCGACGGCTGGGACTGCTCCCGGCGCCGGATCGGACTCCCACCCCGGCGAGGTCGGAGCGGTTCCGATCGCGGACGAACGGCAGCCGCCGTCAGCTTCCCAACCGCCCGCCACGCCGCCGCCGCCTCCCGCTCCGCCACCGTCCGAGGAGGGATAGATGAGCGACCGCGTCGTCTCCTACGAGTTCGGTCCCCGTGAGAAGCGCGGCCGGTTCCTCGGCCTGCGCGACGGCCAACTCGGCGTCGTCGCCGTCGGGATGGTGAGCACGCTGGTCGTGCTGCAGGTCACCGGCAGCGTGTTCGTCGCCTCGCTGCTCCTGCTGGGCGGCGCCGGGCTCGCCCTCGCACGGCTGCATGGCCGCGGCCTGGACGAGTGGGCACCGGTCACGCGTCGGTTCGTGCTCCAGCGGCTGCGCCGCGAACGCCGCGAGCACGGCGCCGACCCCGAACGCGGCCGACGAACCGGGCAGCACCGCCAGCCGCCCAAGCCGCCGCAGACCCTTCGCGGCATCGAGGTGCTGGAGGGGCCCGGCGGCGTCGGGGTCGTCAAGGACGGCCCGCGCGGCACCTGGACGGGCGCGATCGCCATCCGCGGGGCCGCATTCCCGCTCGCGAGCCTGGAGGAGAAGTCGCAACGGCTCGCCGGCTGGGGTGCGGTGCTGGACAGCCTGGCACACGACTCCTCGTTCGTGCACCGCATCCAGACCATCGAGCGGACCGCGCCCGCCGACGCCGACGAGCTGCACGACTACCTTCGCGAGCGCGCCACCCTGCCCGCGGACTCCCAAGCGGTGCGCTCCTACCTCGACCTGATCGGCGACGCCCAGCCCGCCACGCAGCGCCACGAGACCCTGGTCGTGCTGACCGTCGGCGGGCGCGCCGCCCGTCGGGCGATCAAGAAGGCCGGGCGCGGTGACGCCGACGCCTGCCAGGTGCTCGTCGACGAGCTGCGCAGCCTCGCGTCGCTGCTCGCCCAGGCCGGCCTGGAGCTGGAGGGCGCCCTGCCGCCGCGCCTGTACGCCGCCACGATCCGCACCGCGTTCGACCCCGATGCCCGCCACCAGATCGTCCGCGGCGCCGCCGCGACCGTCCACGACGAGGGGCTCGGCTCGGCTGACCTGTGGCCGACCGCCACCGACGTCGACTGGGGCGCGTACCGCACCGACGGCGTGTGGCACGCCACCTACTGGATCGCGGAGTGGCCGCGCATGGAGGTCGGCCCCGACTTCCTTGCCCCGCTGCTGCTGCACACCCGCGCCGCCCGCACCGTGTCGCTGGTGTTCGAGCCGATCGAGGACGAGCGCGCCACCCGCGAGGTCAACCGCGCGATCGTGGCCGACGTCACCGACGAGCACGAGCGCACCAAGCGGGGCTTTGTCACCACCCCAGAGCGCGACGCCCAGCACCGCACCACCCTGCGGCGCGCCCGCGAGCTGGCCGACGGCCACGGCGACTACCGCTACAGCGCCTACGTCACCGTCACCGCCCACGACCTGGACGCGCTGCGGTCGGCCAGCGCCGAGGTCGAGCGCAAGGCCCGCCAGGCCAAGCTGCGGCTGCGGCGGATGTACGGCCAGCAGGACCTCGCGTTCACCTACACGCTGCCGCTCGGTCGCGGCCTGCGCGGCGGGCTGGGCACCCGCAAGGGGACCGCCTGATGATGCCGACCGCCCACCGGGTCACCACCCGCCACCTGCAGGCCGCCTATCTGTTCCAGTCCGAAGGCGGGCTGGGCAGCCGCGGCGTCTACATCGGCCGCGACGTGTTCGGCGGGTCGTTCGTCTACGACCCGTTCGAGCTGTACGACGCCGGCGTGATCAAGAACCCGAACATGGTCATCGCCGGCCAGCTCGGCTACGGCAAGTCGGCGCTGGTCAAGACCTACCTCGCCCGGCAGCTGATCTTCGGCCGCACCGCGGTGGTGCTGTCGCCCAAGCCGGGGGAGTACGACCCGCTGGCCGAGGCCTTCGGCGTCACCCCGATCCGGATCGCGCCGGGCGGCCACGCCCGGCTCAACCCGCTGGACGCGACCCTGTTCACCGGGGTCCCGGCCGAGACCGCCACCCAGCTGCGCGAGAGCCTGCTGGTCGCCCTCGCGGCCTCGGCGCTGGACCGGCCGTTGCAGCCCGAGGAGGCCGTCGCCTGCGACGTCGCGCTGTTCGGCGCCGGGGACCCCGCCCACGTGGCCCTTCCCGCCGTGGTCGAGCGGCTGCTGGAGCCAACCGACACGATGGCCGGGCAGGCGTCCACCGACCTGGCCACGCTGCGCCACGACGGCCGCAAGGTCGGCCTGGCCCTGCGCCGCCTGGTGCAAGGCGACCTGCGCGGGATGTTCGACGGGCCCACCTCGCCGTCGGTGCGCATGG
>JACCXR010000061.1 GCA_013696915.1 Euzebyaceae bacterium | reverse complement strand
GCCCAGCCCCACGCCCACGGAGCCGACCGCCGCATCGACGGTGTCGACCCCGACCGGGGAAGCCACGCCGCAGCCCGTGGAGTCGTCGTCGGACGGGCTCGGCATCGCGCTCGCCGCAATCGCCGGGCTCGCCGTCGTCGCCGTCGCCGGCGCGCTGCTCGCCCGCCGGCGGCGCCCCTGACCAAACCGGTCGGCGTCAGGGGCGGCCCGGGGAGGTTGTAGGTCTGCAGGACCGCCTGAGCTCGAGAAGCCCGCCTGCACGCCGCCGCCGGGCAGCACGATCCGGCCGGCCAGCCAGCAGCGGGAAGATGCCGTGGCGGCGGTGGGCATCGGTGTCCCGAACCGCAGGTGCCGCGGACGGGTCGTAGACGTCGACGCGGTTGTCGACCTTGCTGCCCGTGGCACCGGCGCCAGAGGAGCGCTCCCCGCGCCGCGGCCCCCGAAGACGTAGAGCCTCGCACCGTCGGTGGCGGAAGCGGCGTGGTTGCGACCCTGGGGCATCGCGGCGATTCGAGGGATGGACGAGGGGATGGATCGGACGTCGAGGGTTCTAGCCCCGCACGTCGCTGACCTCGGAGAACGCTGCGTCGAGCGCGCCGACGAGCGGCGCCCCGAACAGCCGCTCGCTCACGCCGATCTGGTCGAGGTGCTTGCAGATGCCGCCCATGAAGAACGGCCAGCCGGCGCCCAGGAGCATGCAGGTGTCGATGTCGCGGGCGTCGGCGACGACGCGCTCGTCGAGCATGTGGCGGATCTCGTCGGCGGCGGCCTCCAGGGCCCGGGTGCGGATCTGCGCGCCGGTCAGCGGCCGGGCGCCATCGGTCACGCGCCACCGGCGGGTGACCTCCTCGAACGGGACACGTCCCCGCGCCCAGTCGTAGACGCCCGGCAGGTCGGTCACGCCGAGCATCTGGAAGTTGGCGTCGAGCGGGAAGCGCTCGGGGTACGCCTCGTGCAGCGTCCGCGCCACGTTGGCGGCGACCTTCAACCCGACCAGGCCGAGCAGCTCGAACGGGCCCATCGGGAGGCCGAGCGCCTTGACGGCGTCGTCGACCTCCGCGAAATCGTTGCCGGCGTTGACCGCCTCGCCGCAGGCGCCCGTGAACCGCGTCCAGAGCCGGTTGACGACGAAGGCCGGCGCGTCGGCGACCGGCACCGCCGACTTCCGCAGCCGCTTCGCCACCGCGAACGCGGTCGCCAGCGCCTCCTGTGAGGACGCCGGCGTCCGCACGACCTCCACCAGCGGCATGAGCGCGACCGGGTTGAAGAAGTGCAGCCCCACCACCCGCTCGGGGTGTGCCAGCGCCTCCCCCATCGCCTCGACCGACAGCGACGACGTGTTCGTCGCCAGCAGGCAGCCGGCGTCCACGACGCGCTCGACGTCGGCGAAGACGCGCCGCTTCACGTCGAGCGCCTCGACGACCGCCTCGAGGACGAGGCCCGATCCCGCGAGGGGCTCCCGGGAGACGGTGTAGGTCACGAGCGACTTCAGGAACTCCGCCTTGCCCGCCGATTCGCGGCCCCGCTGCACCCGCTTGTCGAGCTCGCCCTCGACCAGACCTCGAGCCCGCTCCAGGACCGCCTCGTCGACGTCGGTGAGGACGACCGGCACCTCGAGCCGCTGGAGGAACAGCGCGCCGAGCTGCGCTCCCATCAGCCCGCTGCCGACGATCCCGACCTTGCCGACCGCCCTCGGCGGCGTGGCGGGCTTCCACGGCTGGCGCTTCACGCGGTGCTGCGTGAGGCCGAAGCTGTAGACCGCTGCCTGGGCCTGCCGTGCCGGCAGCAGCTCGGCGAGCGCGTCCTCCTCGCGCCGGCAGCCTTCGTCGAGGGCCCCGCCCCCGGCGGCGAACTCGATGAGATCAATCGCGACGTAGGGCGCGCGCGTGGCCCCGTGGACACGGTCGTCGGCGGTGCGCCTGGCCGTGGCGAGCGCCTCGTCGAGGTCCCCGGCGTCGGGGGCGGGCGGCCGCTCGATCTGCTCCTCGCCGGTGCACAGCCGCTCCAGCAGCGCCACCGAGTCGTCGAGGAAGTCGACCGCGTCGATCAGGCGGTCGGCGAACCCCATCTGGAACGCCTGCGCGGGCTTCATCACCCGGTTGTTGTCCAGGGCGTTGGCGACGATCGCCTGGAGCGCGTTCGCGGCCCCGACGACCCGGGGGGCGAGCTGCGTGCCGCCCCACGCGGGCACGATCGACAGGAAGACCTCCGGGAAGGCGATGCCCGCCGCGGCCGTGGACAGGGTCCGGGCGTCGCAGTGCAGGGCGATCTCCAGGCCGCCGCCCATGCACGCGCCGTTGATCGCGGCGAGCGTGGGGAACGGCAGGTCCGCGAGGCGGCGGAACGCCCGGTGGCCCCGTGCGGCCGCCGCGCGGGCGAACTCCTCCGTGGCCCCGCCGAACGCGTCGAGGTCCGCCCCGACCGCGAACACGAACGGCTTGCCGGTCAGGAGCAGGCCCTTGACGTCGGGCTGGGCGGCGAGCTCGTCGAGCGCGGCGTCCAGCGACGCGAGCGACTCGGCCC
>JACCXR010000190.1 GCA_013696915.1 Euzebyaceae bacterium | reverse complement strand
CCTGCTTCAGGACGGTCCGCTTGTTCCCGAAGTGGAAGTAGACCGTCTGCACCGCGACCCCCGCCTGCTCGGCGATCGCCTCGAGCGTGGTCCCGGCGTAGCCGTGCTGCACGAGCAGGTCTCCGGCGGCGTCGATGATCCGTCGACGGGTGGCCCGCGCCTTGTCGGCCCGTCGAGGTCGCCGACCGGATTCGCTGTTGACATCCTCTGTCATTGGCTAGAGACTACTCTAGTGTTCGGTTCTAGCAAACCGGAGATCGCCATGACTGTCCTGAGCGGGTTCCACCACGTCAAGCTGCCGGTCGCCGACGTGGTCCGCAGCCGCGACTGGTACCAGCGCACGCTGGGCTTGCACGTCGACATCGAGTTCGTCGAGGACGGCGTGCTGATGGGCGTCGCGCTGCGCAATCCCGAGGGCAGCGTCCGCATCGCCCTTCGGCACGATCCCGTCCGGGCGGCGGCGATGGCCGACTTCGACCCGATCGCGTGGGGAGTGCCCACCAAGGCCGACCTGGACGCCTGGCGAACCCGCCTCGACCGGGCCGGGGACGCGCACGGCGGCGTGGTCGAGGGGCACGAGGGCTGGGTCATCGTCGGCCTGCACGACCCCGACGGCGTCGAAGTGCGGCTGTACACGTACGAACGACGCGACCAGTAGACCGCGGCGACCAGTAGACCGATCGAGGAGCAGGAGGCAATCGTGAGCTTCGACGCAGGCGGCTACGCCCTGGGTCCCCAGGACGGCCCGCACACCTGGTTTCTCGACACCCGGATGACCGTCAAGGCCGGTGGTGACCAGACCGGCGGGGCGTTCACGTTCCTGGAGTGGACCGCGCCGCTGGGCTTCGGACCGCCACGGCACGTCCACCACACCGAGGACGAGGCGTTCTACCTGCTCGAGGGGCAGATCACCGTCGAGTGCGGCGACCGGCGCTGGACGGTCACGCCCGGCGGGTTCGTGTTCCTGCCCCACGGCATCCCCCACGCGTTCGTGGTCTCCGAGGGGCCCGGACGAGGGCTGCAGATCACCTCACCGGCGGGGTTCGAGCGGTACATCGCGGAGCTCGGCCGCCCGGCCGAGCACGATGGCCTGCCCGAGCCGTCGGTCCCGGACGTGCCCCTACTGGTCGAGGCGGCGGCGCGCTACGGCCACGACCTCGTCGGGTCACCGATGTCGCTGCCCGAGGTCAGCACGGGCTGACCAGGCGTGACCGCTGCCGCCGGCCCGGGGGCATCCGGGCGCAGCGTTCCTCCGCAGGCGCAAGTGTCGGAGCGACTCGGCGACGTCGGTGGGACCGGTCGCGCTCGACGAACTGCCGGCGGCACGGCGGGCGGCTGTGGGGAGGCAACGGCACAGCGCTCCGCAGGAGGCCAGCGGGGTGACTTCGGGCAGGTGCTCAGATCGCGATGACGTCGATGTGGCGTCCGACGGCCTCGACCAGGAGAGCGAGGTCATCGCGCTCCGACGTGGCGATGCGGTCATCTTCGGCAGGCAGGGCTACGAGGGCGGCGTCGATGGCTCGCTGGCGCCCACTGCTCCCAGGAGCACGCCCGCACGCCGGCCGAGCGCCCCGTCGAGGGCCACGATGTGGAGACCGGGCACGGTACGGGCGAGGGGCGCCTGGCGCCCGTGTCCCCCTCTCCACACCTGTGCGATCACGCCCCCTTGGATGACCGAGACGAGCGCTGCGCCACCTTGAGGGCGAGACCATCGGCCGGTCGCCTCGCTCAAGGGCGAGCAAGGCCCGGCGTCGCGCACAGCGTCACGCGCCGCCCCGGCGTGACCTCGCGCGGACGGTCGTCGCGGCCTCGTGATCCGCGCGCTCCTGAGCAGCCAGCTCCTCCGCCTGGATCGCTCCTTGCTCGGCCTCGTACGCGGCGACGGCTTCAACCCGGCGCGGCGAGGCGCCCATCCCGCACCACGGTGTGCCCGAGCGCCTCGTTCACCCCTCCGCTCACGGATGCGGCGCGCCCTTGCGCGACGGCAGCCGCGGCGATAACTGTGTCGTAGAAGGCGCGGACTGCAGCTCGGTCTGGGGCGATGAATGCGATGTGCATGTGCTCACCGACGATTCCGTCGACAAGATCGGTCCGCGAGAAGCTTCTGCCGTGAGCCCGCCACTCGTTCATCGACCAGCGCTCATCGACCAGCGCTTCAACCTCCATTCCGCTGGTCGTGCTCCACGTCAGCGACCGGCGCGCCGGGCAGCTCACGCTCGAGTGCCTGCCGGTAGGGGCGATCACCCGGCCGCCGGCGGCGACGGCGCCGCGACCAGGTCCGCCTACAGGGGCGGATTTCCGGATGTAGCCGGCCACGCCGGCCAGCCTCGACGCCTTCCGGATGGTGGGCGTCGCGCTGCTGCGCCGCGCCTCCCCGGCGGAGCCGCTGGCCTCCCTGCCCGCCGAGATCTCGCCGAGATGATCGCCCCGTCCTTCGCACTACCTCACCGGCGACCTCCCGGCGGCGGCGTCCGTCACCGAATGAGGCGACGCCCCCCAGACTTTCCCACCAGGCGGAACAAGAGCCCGCCGTCGCGTCTTGCGATACGCTAAACAGTATGAGCTGGCGCCAGAGGGGGGTGCGGCAGGTGCAGGGTGGCGAGGCATCGTTCGAACGGGTCCTGGCCGCTGCGGCGAGGCTGCAGTCGCTCGTGCCTGACGCGGTCCTGGTCGGCGGGACCGCCTCGGCGTTGTACGCCCGGCACCGGGTGTCGTTCGACGACGACCACGTCCTGGCTGACCTGGCGGGCCGCTTCGACGACGTCCTGGCGACCCTCGAGGCCAGCGACGGGTGGGTGACCGAACGGGTGCGGCCTGGCAGGGTCATCCTGGGAAACCTCGACGGGATCGAGACCGGCGTGCTGCAGCTGCGGCGGTCGCGGCCACTCGAGGTGGTGGAGCTGACCGTGGAGGGACACACGGTGCGCGTGCCCACCGATGCCGAGATGGTGCGGGTCAAGGCGTGGATGGTGGTCTGGCGCAACGCCACGCGGGACTTCCTGGACGTCGTGGCGCTGGCGGGACACCTCGGCCGTCCCGTGGCCGCTGCGACGTTGGCGCGCATGGACGACTACTACGCCGACCAGCGCGAGGGCGGCCGAGGGATCACCACCCAGCTGGTCCGCGCGCTGGCCGACCCACGGCCCTACGACCTGGATCTCGTCGACCTGGCGGCGTACCGCCGGCTGGTCGAGCCGTGGAGGGACTGGGACGCGGTCCGCGCCGCGTCCACCGGCCTTTCCGGCGCCATCCTCGGCTGCGTCGCCGAGGAGGAGGAGAACCCGTGACGGCGAACCTCCGGCACCTCGACTACGGACCTGATGCCTGCGTGCCCGACGTCGGCGCGGCCGGTCTGCAGGCGATCTTGGACAGCCGGGACGTCACGGCGTGGCGACCTATCCTGCGCCACGTCCGCGACGACCCGTGGGGACCCGTCGCCCGTCGCGTCGAGCAGGTGGTGGAGCACCTGGAGTCGTACGGCACCGCGGCGGCGCTGCGCGCGTGGGTGGCCCGCTGCCGCGCCGGGCTGCCCGCTGACGCACGGACGCTGGCCGAGCAGCGCGACGCGGAGGGACGTAGCCAGCGGCAGGTGGCGGCGGCCATGGGGATCTCGCAAGCCCAGGTCGCCCGGCTGGAGGCGGCCACCAACCCGACGCTCCGCTCGCTGGGTCGCTACCTGGCAGCGCTGGGGATGCGCCCGCTCGCGCTCGTGGCCCTGGACGAGGACGGATCACCGCGGACCATCCGCTGGCCGGCGACCGCCGCTGCCCGCATCCGGAAGCGGTAATCTAGGACCCGGTGCGCCTGAACGGCATGGACACTCACACCCAGACCGCCGCGACCCTATGGCCCGTGCTGCGCTGCACCGACGCGCCGGCCGCCATCCGCTTCCTGACCGCCGCCTTCGGCTCCACCGAGGCGCTCGTCGTGGCGGGCGAGCCCGACGGCGCCATCGCCCACGCCGAGCTGGGATGGCCGCCAGGCGGCGGCGTCATGCTCGGGTCCCGCGACGAGCGCGCCCCCACGCACCGGCCATCGGGCGGCGCCTCGGTGTACGCGTCGACCGCTGACCCTCCTCGCCCAGCGTCCGGAACGCGCTTCCGTAGGACGGCGGCGACCCGAATCCAAGTCCGACGCAGGCCCACACCGCGACGTCGATGACGATCTGACCGCCTGCCAGAGGTGCAAGACCACGGCATCGGTCGCGTCCGACATGGGGCGCAGCTGCGCGGCGTCGACGGGCAGCCGTTCGCGCACCCGACGCAGGTGCCGATGGGACCGCCGCGGACCGCTCCGCCAGGACTGGGGCATCGAGTCCGGTCATTCGGCCGACAGACCGGCGAGCACGGCGGCCTGCGCTCGTCGGATCACCGGCTCCGCGTCGCACCAGAAGATCGTGGCGCCAAGCACGAACGCGTCAGCGTTGCCAGGCGCGCTCTCGTAGATGCAACGTCCGTAGCTGGCGGCCTCGAAGCGGAGCAGGGCGGAGGCACGAGCGAGGCGACGAGGTCGACGTCATCTGTGCCCAGCGCGTGGCTCACGTCAGCCTGCAAGCCGGCCGGGTCGAGGTCGCCGTCGGCCAGGTAGCCGAGGTCCCAGTCCGACCTGTCGTGCTCTCGGCGTCGGCTGCGGGAC
>JACCXR010000019.1 GCA_013696915.1 Euzebyaceae bacterium | reverse complement strand
TCACCGCGTCGAGCCGCTCGACGCGCCACGGTCCCTCGGCACCACCGACGAAGGCGCTCACGACCGAAGCCACGCAACGACCCTAACGGTCCAGCGACCCAGCACGGGCTCAACGTCATCCCCGGCCGGTGACACCGCCTCCGTGTTATGAGCCGAACGACCAGCGGGAGCGCCGCAGGTCACCCCCGGGTGGTGCGCTGGCGATCTTGTCCCGTAAGACCCGTCCGGTTTGAATTCCCGCTCAGGGGCGTCGTCCGGCACATTATCGTCCCACTTCCTAGGGGTGGACTTTCGCACTTTCTGGTGCTCACGGGGGTGAGTGAGTCGATGGGCGGGCGGGCCTTTCGGCTCTGACCGTTGCTGTGGTGGTTCCGATGCTGACAGCGTTCGGCCTGCCAGTCTGTCCGCGTTGACGCGGACAGACAAGGGAGGTCGGTAGCATGCCAGCAACCGTGAGCGCCCGACACGCCGATGCCGCCGAGCTGCTGCGCGGCTCGCTGGTGACGCTGCGCCGGCGCTGCGGCAAGCCCAACTGCCGCTGCGCGCACGGCGACCCGCACGAGACGCCCGCGCTGTCTTACTCCGAGGCCGGGCGGACCAAGACCGTGACGCTGCGCGCCGAGGACGTGCCCGCGGTCGAGGCTGCCCTGTCCCGCTACGAGCAGGCCCGCGCACAGCTGGAGGCGCAGGCGCTGGCGGGCATCCGGGCGCTGGCCGCCCGGCGCGCGCGACGGGCGCGGCCGTGAGCGCCGCCCCGATCGGGGCGGCGGAGGCGTGGACGGCCATCCTGGCCACGGTCGCCCACGCCTTCACGCGTCCGGGCTTCGGGGTCTTCGTCGACCTGGTCCACGGCTGGGTGCTCACGCCCGGCCGGCGCACCGTCACCCGCATCATCGGCGTCGTCGACGCCGACGGCCGCCGCGCCCACGACGCCTACCACCGGCTCATCCGTGACGGGGCGTGGAAGATGGCCGAGCTGTGGCAGGCGCTGGCGGTGCGCGTCGTCGAGCAGCTGTGCCCCGCCGGCCAGCCGGTGGCGATCGACCTGGACGACACCCTGCTGCACAAGGCCGGCCGGCGCATCGAGGGGGCGGGGGTGTTCCGCGACGCGCTGCGCTCGACCCGCAACCGGGTGGTGCACGCGCTGGGGTTGAACCTGGTGGTCGTCACCGTCAGGGTCACCCCGCCGTGGGGCGGCATGCCCGTGGGGCTGCCCGTCAACGCCCGCGTGCGCCGCAAGGACCGCGACGCCACCACATTGGACCTGGCCCGCGAGATGCTCACAGAGCTCACGGGGTGGCTGCCCGACCGCAGCTTCCAGCTGGCCTGCGACGGCGCCTACGCCAGCCTGTGCGGCGCGGACCTCGAGCGCGTGCAGGTGACCTCGCGCATCCGCCGCGACGCCGCCGTGTTCGAGCTGACCCCGCCACGCACCGGGCGACGCGGCCGACCCCGCACCAAAGGCGACCGGCTCGCGCCGCTGCCCGCCCTGGCCAACGCCGCCAGCGGCTGGACCCGCGTCACCTTCGACCAGCGCGGCACCACCGTCGACCGGCTGGTGTGGTCCCGGCCGCTGCTGTGGTACGGCGTCGCCCGCGACACCCCCCTGCTGCTGGTCATCGTGCGCGACCCTGACGGCCGCCAACCCGACGACTTCTTCATCACCACCGACACCGACGCCGAGCCCGCCGCCGTGGCCGCCCACTACGCCGGCCGCTGGACCATCGAGGTGGTCTACCGCGACGCCAAACAGCACCTCGGCGCCGAAGACCCCCAAACCTGGAAACGCCAAGGCCCCGAACGCGCCGCCGCGCTCGCGCTGTGGATCCACGCCGCGGTGTGGCTGTGGTACATCCCCACCTTCGGCGCCCGCCGCTCGTGGACGCCCACCCCCTGGTACCCCAACAAGACCACCCCGTCGTTCGCCGACGCCCTCGCCGCGCTCCGCCGACTGCTGTGGCACCAACGAATTACAGCCGTGTGCTCCGCCGCGCCGCTCCCCACCAAAATCATCCGCCCGCTGATCGACACCCTCGCCCGCGCCGCCTGACCAACAGGCCGAAGCGGCCCCCACTCCCGCACAACACAGCCCCCCGCCGCCCCCACCGCACACCGCGGTCAACTCGACGTGTCACGCGTCAAAAACAGCGAAAGTCCACTAGGGGTGGCGCTCCCTCAAGTGGTGTAGCTCGTCGGAGGGCCGCACGCCGTAGGCCCGGCCGGCATTCGCGTGCGCTCCGGGGCCGAGGTCGACATCCCACTCGACTGGGAAGGCGTCGACTGCGTCGTCCTGAACAA
>JACCXR010000453.1 GCA_013696915.1 Euzebyaceae bacterium | reverse complement strand
CCCGCGACGACGTGATCCTCGTGCTCGCGGCCGGGGAGGTGCCGGCAGGCCGGTACGCCGACGAGGCGCTCGCCCGGGCCGGCGTCGACGTGTCGCCGTCGTCCCGCGAGGCCGACGTGCGGGCCGTGCTGTCGAAGGTGGAACTCGGCGAGGCCGACGCCGGGATCGTCTACCACACCGATGTCGTGGCCGCGGGCGACGCCGTGGACGGCGTGGAGATCCCCGCCGAGGACAACGTCGTCGCGCGCTACCCGATCGCGGCGCTCGCCGGCAGCGCCAACCCGGCCACCGCCGCGGCGTTCGTCGACTTCGTCCTGTCCGCCCCGGGGCAGCGGATCCTCCGCGCGCACGGGTTCGCGGCACCGTGAGTGGAATCGCGGGCCGTGCGTCGCGCCCGCGACGCCGCGGCGCGTCCGCCCTGCCGCTCGCGCTCACCGGGCTGGCGGTCGCGGCGGTCGCGTTGCTCGTCCTGCCGCTCGTCGGGCTGTTCCTGCGGACCCCGTGGAGCCGGCTCGCCGCACTGCTCGCAGAGGACCGCGTGCACCAGGCGCTGCGGCTGTCGCTGGTGTCCTCGCTCGCGGCGCTGGCCCTGTGCACTGTCCTCGGCGTGCCGCTCGCCTGGGTCCTCGCCCGGCGGCAGTTCCCCGGCAAGCGGCTCCTGCGCGCGCTCTGTCTGCTGCCGATGGTGCTCCCCCCGGTCGTCGGCGGGGTCGCCCTGCTCGTCGCGTTCGGCCGCCGCGGGTTCGTCGGGCAGCCGGTCGAGCAGCTGACGGGGATCACGCTGCCGTTCACGACCGCCGGCGTCGTCCTCGCCGAGGCGTTCGTGGCGCTGCCGTTCCTCGTCGTCACGGTCGAGGCGGGACTGCGGGCGATGGACCGGCGCTACGAGGACGCCGCCGCGACCCTCGGCGCCTCGCGGGCGACCACGTTCCGCCGGGTGACCCTGCCGCTGATCGGCCCGTCGCTGACGGCCGGGATGGCGCTGTGCTGGGCCCGCGCCCTCGGCGAGTTCGGCGCGACCATCACCTTCGCCGGCAACCGGGCCGGCCGCACGCAGACGATGCCGCTCGCCGTCTACCTCGAACTCGAACGCGACCTCGGCGTGGCCCTCCTGCTCAGCCTCGTTCTGCTCTTCGCCTCCGTGGCCGTGCTCGTCACGGTCCGCGCCGGCTCCTTCACGTCCCCGTGACGCTCGAGGCCCGGATCGGGGTCCGGCTCGGCACCCTCGACCTCGACGTGGCGTTCGACGTCGCCGGCGGCGAGGTCGTCGCGGTGCTCGGACCGAACGGCGCGGGCAAGACCACGGTGCTGCGCGCGCTCGCGGGGCTCGTGCCGCTGGACGCGGGCCACGTCCGCCTCGATGGGCGGACCGTCGAGGACGCCGCGGCGGCGATCCGCGAACCGGCGGAGCAGCGCGCCGTGGGGGTCGTGTTCCAGGACTACCTGCTGTTCCCGCACCTGTCGGCGCGGGACAACGTCGCGTTCGGCCTCCGCGCGCGCGGGCTCGCGAAGCCCGCCGCCCGCCGGCGGGCCGAGGAGTGGCTGGCACGCGTCCACCTCGGCGGCGCGGCCGGCGCGAAGCCCAGCGCCCTGTCCGGCGGGCAGGCGCAGCGCGTGGCGCTCGCCAGGGCGCTGGCCACCGACCCCGCGCTGCTCCTGCTCGACGAGCCGCTGTCGGCGCTGGACGTCGAGGCCCGGCTGTCGGTCCGTCGAGAGCTCCGCGTGCACCTCGACGCCTTCGACGGCCCGTGCGTCCTGGTCACCCACGACCCGCTGGAGGCCGTCACGCTCGCCGACCGACTCGTCATCCTGGAAGCGGGTCGCGTCACCCAGTCCGGGTCGATCCGGGAGGTCACGAGCCGCCCGCGTTCGCCGTGGGTGGCCCGTCTCGTGGGACTGAACCTCTACCGCGGCCGCGCCCACGGCCACACCGTCGCACTGGACACCGGCGGCGCGCTCACCACCGCGGCGGCCGCCATGGGCGAGGTCTTCCTGGTCGTCCACCCCCACGCCGTCGCGCTGCACCGCAGCCGGCCCGAGGGCTCCGCGCGCAACGTCTGGTGCGGCCCCGTGGAGTCGGCGGAGGCGAACGGCGACCGGGTCCACGTGCGGGTCGGCGGTCCGATCCCCGTTGTCGCGGAGGTCACCCCCGCCGGCGCCGCCGACCTGCGCCTTGCCGCGGGCGGCGATGTGTGGGTCTCCGTGAAGGCCACCGAGGTCGACCCCTACCCCGCCTGACCGCCGCACGCTCGGGGCCGGCGGGCGCCGAGCGTGGTGACCTCCGTTCCCACTAGGCTTGCGCGATGGCGCCAACGCGCATCGTCATCCTCGGCGGCGGGCCCGGCGGCTACGAGGCCGCGCTGGTCGCCGCCGAGCAGGGCGCGGACGTCACCGTGGTGTCGCGCGAGGGGCTGGGCGGCAACAGCGTGCTGTGGGACTGCGTGCCCTCCAAGGCCCTGATCGTGTCGGCCGAGGCGATGGGATGGATGCAGTCGGCCCACCGCCTGGGGGTCCGGCTGTCGAGCGGCGCGGACGTGGGGCCCCGCGCGACCGTCGACATGGGCGCCGTCATGGACCGCGTGCAGCATCTCGCCCAGAACCAGTCGGTCGATATCGGCAAGAAGGTCGAGGCGTCGGGCGCGCGGATCATCGAGGGCGTCGGCCGCCTCGCCGGGCCGGCCACGGTGGAGGTCGAGTGCGGCGACGGCAAGACGGCGGTCGTCCCCGCCGACGTCGTCCTCGTGGCGACCGGCAGCAGCCCGCGGGTGCTCCCGTTCTCCGCGCCCGACGGCGAACGCGTCTTCACCTCCCGCGAGCTGTTCGGCCTCCGCGAGCTGCCCGAGAGGCTGATCGTCGTCGGGTCGGGCGCGACCGGCGCCGAGTACGCCCACGCCTTCGCGCGCTTCGGTTCCGACGTCCATCTGGTCTCGAGCCGTGACCAGATCCTGCCGAGCGAGGACCCGGACGCCGCCGCCGTCATCGAGGACAGCTTCGAGCGGTGGGGCATGACCATCCACCGCCGGCGGCGCGCCGTCGGCATGGAGCGCAGCGCCGACGGCGTGCGGGTCAAGATCGGCGAGGGCTCGGGCGGCGGAGCGGCAGGCCACCCGGACGGCGAGTGGATCGAAGGCTCCCACGCGCTCTACTGCATCGGGCAGGTGCCGTCGTCCGCGCGGCTCGGCCTGCAGGCAGCCGGCGTGGTCGTCGCCGACAACGGCGCCATCCCCGTCGACCCGGTCAGCCGCACGAACGTCCACACGATCTACGCAGCCGGGGACGTCACCGGTCGCGTCATGCTCGCCAGCGTCGCGGCGATGCAGGGCCGCAACGCGATGTGGCACGCCCTCGGCCGGGCGGTGGCCCCGCTGCGCTGGGACGCCGTCGCCGCGTGCATCTTCACCTCCCCCGAGGTCGCGACGGTCGGCATGAACGCCGCGGACGCCGAGGAGGCGCAGATCCCGGTCGAGGTGGTCTCCCTGCCGTTCACCGGCAACTCGCGCGCGAAGATGGCCGAGGCGACCGACGGGTTCGTGAAGATCTACGCGATGCGGGGGTCCGGGACGGTCGTGGGCGGCGCGGTGGTCGCTGACCGCGCGAGCGAGCTCATCACCCCGCTCAGCGTCGCGGTCCACAACCGGCTCACCGTGAGCCAGCTCGCGTACGCGTTCACGATCTACCCGTCGATGGGCGGCAGCGTCCAGGAGACCGCGCGACTCCTCATGGCCCGCCAGTCGTTCTGACGCCCGGCATCCCGGGGGGCCGGGCGGGCCGAGCAGCGCGGGCGCCGGCGGCGAACATCGCTTCGCCGACGATCTCCGCGAGCCGCACCGCGGCGACGAGCACCAGACCCGGGCCGCCACCGACCGCCGGCGCGACCGCCAGCAGCGTGGCGCTCTCCCGCGGGCCGATGCCGCCGGGCACGATCACGGCCAGCCGCCCGACCAGCTGACCGAGGGCGTACGCGCCCACCGCGCGCAGCCCGTCGTCGCGCAGGCCTCCGCCCACCGCCGCGAACAGGCACAGGAATGCCGCCAGTCGCAGCGCGCTGTTGAGCGTGTAGAGCAGGGTCAGGCGCGCGGCGACCCCCCGGTCGACGTGGACCCGGTCGACGGCGCCGCCGAGCCGGTCCCCCGTCAGCCGGGCGAGCGGGCCCCACGCCAGCACCCCCGCGACCAGCCGCAGCAGCACGTCGGGCCGGACCAGGCCGACGCCGAGGAGGACCGCCGGCGCGACGCCGAGCCAGGCGAGCCAGCCGAGGCCCTCCGCTTCCGCCAGCCACCACGGCGCGGTCGCGAGCACGAGCGTCGCGGTGATGGCCGCCTGCCAGGCGATCTCGACGAGCGTCGTCACCGCCCCCGTCGTCGCCGTGACGCCGTACGGCCGGCCGGCGACGGCGCGCCCCCCGACCTGGGCCGCGCCCATGGCGTAGCGGGCCAGCTGCGACACCGACCAGACCCACGCCGCGGCGCGTGCCGCCAGAGGGACGCCCGCCGCCGCCAGCACCGCGCGCCAGGCCAGGACGAGCACGCCGTTCGCGACGAGGTTCAGCGCGACCGCGGCGGCCGCCGGGGCAGCGC
>JACCXR010000003.1 GCA_013696915.1 Euzebyaceae bacterium | reverse complement strand
ACACGGATCCGGCGCGACGGGTCGGGGCTCACTCGGCCGGCTCCGTGACCGGCAGCGTGGCCTGGACCCGGAAGTCGCCGTCCTCGCGGGGACCCACGGAGAGTTGGCCACCGATGGCGTGGACGCGCTCACGCAGGCCTACCAGGCCATAACCAACCGACGATCCCGACGACTGCCACGATCACCGCGAAATACGGCAGCATCGAACCGAGGATCATGTGGGTCGGGCGCACGCTGGCCAGTCCAGAGATGAACATCCCGGCCAGCACCGCCTGTGCCAGGATCGCTGTCGCAACGGTCCACAGCAGGAAGGGCAAGGGTCGCCTCCGACCGCTCACGGCGCGCTCACCACGACGGTGCCCTTCATCTCCGGGTGGAGCGTGCACGCGTAGTGGTGCGCGCCTTCCCCGACGAAGGTGTGGCGGTACGTTCCAGCGCGCTGAACCTCGCTTCGGAAGTCATCACCGACAACATCGTGGCGTGCCGAGCCCTCCCATACCCAGGTCACGGTCTCACCCGCCGTCACCTCGAGGGACGCCGGTGCGAAGTCGTTGCCGATCACGCCCACACGTGGGCCATCGATCGGAGTGGGGGATTCCCGGCGCCCTGTGATCGCTGCTCACACCCGCCGAGCAGTACGACCGCAGCGGCGAGCGAGAGCAGGGCGATGGTGGGTGGCCGACGAAGCGTCATGCGCTTGCCTTCATTCCGGAGGGGAGGCGGCCCGGTGCGGGTCTGCACGACGAACGCTACGGATGCCCGCGCGGCCCGTCGTCGGCCCCGGGTAGCGTTGTGCATCCGACACGTGTCGCATGGCGAGCCCGGCTGCCTACCCCTCGCGGTGCAGCCCGGCCCAACTCGCCGCGGGATCGCCGGCATCAGCTGACCATGTCCAGCGAGGGTTGAGGCATCCCTCCCGGCGGCGGGTTGGGTCCTCACCCGCTGTGGGGCCGGCGCAGCGGTCCAGGCGGCGCACTGCGCTTGGCGCGAGGCTCGAGGCGAGGTCACCGACGACCTCCAGGAGCCCGTCCGCCGAGGTTCTCTGGAGCCCGGCGACGGTCGCCTCGGCGAACTCCGTCCAACGCGCCTTGAGCGGAGCGATGAGTTCGCGGCCGCGGTCGGTCAGTCGACCACGAGCGCTCTTACATCGGTCGGTGACAAACGCCGCGTGATCGCCTGAACGCAGGAAGGTGGGGGGCCTGACCGACTTGTCATCCCGCCGCGGCGCTCGTCGTCGATGACCTGGCCTCGACCGACCCGTGACGGCCGCGGGCGGTGATGATCTCCGGCTTCGTCCAGGCGGTTCCGCCGGCGAACGGCCAGGCGCGGCTCATCGCGTCACTCCGGAGCGGGTCGGCTCATGGGGCCTCCAGGACGGCGGTGGTCGGGATGCGATGCGTGAGCCGAAGACGGTCCTCGCGGCCGGGGCGACCAGCAGCCATGGAGGCGCGCTCGCACGCCGGCTGCTCCACCGGGGCGACCGGGTCCGGGCCTCAAGCGCGACCCGGATTGCAGCCGGGCAACTGCGCCGGGCTGGCGCCGAGATCATCGACTCGACGGCGAGCTGGACGAGCCGGTGTCCCTGCGAGCCCCCGCGGAGGGCTGCGATGCCGTCTTCGTCGTGGCCTCACGAGTGCGGTGCCGGACCGGTCTTCAGCTCCTGCGCCGGAGTGGCCTCGACACCTGCAGCCGGCGTGCCTCCGCGGTGAACCGCCGGGTCGGCCCGGTTTCCGAGTCCGGGCTCACGCAGATTCTCGCTGCCGGTCGGCGTCGAGTGCTGCGGCGGCCAGTCAGGCGAACGCGGTCAGGTCGAGCAGCACCCGGGCGATGTGGAGCCGTTCCCAGCGCCGACGGATGGTCGCCCACCCCTGCGCGTCCCCGTCCCCCGGGGTAGCTCATGGTGCGCCGGTTGAGGGGAATGTTGCCGACCCCGGTGATCGCCAGCATGATCGCGGTCGCGCCGGCCGCCGCCAGAGTCGCCCGGAAACCGGGCTTGCCGGCGCGGTCGACCGCGGCGGCGC
>JACCXR010000581.1 GCA_013696915.1 Euzebyaceae bacterium | reverse complement strand
GTCGAGCGGCTCGCCGGCGGCGAGCGCACCGCCACCGCAGCGGCGGTCGCGACGCGCGCCCGCGAGCTGGGGCTGGCGGGGCCCCCCCTGCTCGTCAGCGCCGAGCGCTTCCCCGACGGTTTGGCGGCCGGCGTCCTCGCCGGCGCCGTCCTGCGCGCGCCGCTGCTGTCGACGCGACGGGACGAGCTCTCGCCGCCGGTGTACCCCTGGCTCGCGTCCTACGGGACGGGGGCGCTCACCGTCGTCGGCGGTCCGGTGGCCGTCTCACCGCGGGTGCGCTGCCAGATCGTGACCGGCTTCCAGTACTCCTTCCTGTGCCCCTGACCGCCCTCGCGGCACCGCCCGCGCGGCACCGCCGGCGCGGCGCCCCCAGCCCAACCTTTGAAGGGTAGGCGCCGACCATGGCGCCTACCCTTCGAACGATGCGGCGCCCACGGCTGGGTGACGCCGGACGGTCATCCTTTGAAGGGTAGGCGCCGACTATGGCGCCTACCTTTCGAACCCGCGGGTTGGCCGGCGGCGGTCAGGCCTCGATGTTGCTCATGACGTGCTTGATGCGGGTGTAGTCCTCGAACCCGTACAGCGACAGGTCCTTGCCGTGGCCGGAGTGCTTGAAGCCGCCGTGCGGCATCTCCGCGACGAGGGGGATGTGGGTGTTGATCCAGACACAGCCGAAGTCCAGCCGCTTCGCCATGCGCATCGCGCGGCCGTGGTCGCGGGTCCACACGCTTGAGGCGAGGCCGTACTCGACGCCGTTGGCCCAGGCGAGCGCCTTCTCCTCGTCGTCGAAGCGCTGGACCGTGATGACCGGGCCGAAGATCTCCGACTGGATCAGCTCGTCGTCCTGCCGGAGGTTCGCGATCACCGTCGGGCCGTAGAAGTAGCCGCCGCCGCGGTCCTCGGGCTTGCCGCCGACGACGATCTCGGCGTGGTCCGGCGCCCGCTGCACGAACCCCGACACGCGCGCGAGCTGGTCGGCGTTGTTCAACGCCCCGTAGTCGACGTCCTCGTCGGGCGCGCCGGTGGTCGTCGACCGGGCCTGCTCGGCGAGCGCCGACAGGAAGTCGTCGTGGATGCCCGGCCCGGCGAGGACCCTGGTGGCCGCGGTGCAGTCCTGACCGGCGTTGAAGTACCCCGTGCCGGCGATCATCTCGGCGGCGGCCTCGGTGTCGGCGTCGTCGAACACGATGACGGGCGCCTTGCCGCCGAGCTCGAGGTGGATCCGCTTGAGGTCGCGGCTCGCCGCTTCGGCCACGGCCATGCCGGCGCGCACGCTGCCGGTGATCGACGCCATGGCCGGGATCGGGTGCGACACGAGCGCGGCGCCGGTGCCGCGGTCGCCGCAGACGACGTTGAACACACCCGGGGGAAGGAATTCGGCCATGATCTCGGCCATCTTCAAGGTCGTGACGGGCGTCGTGTCCGACGGCTTGAGGACGACGGTGTTGCCCGCCGCCAGGGCCGGCGCCCACTTCCAGACCGCCATCATCATCGGGTAGTTCCACGGGGTCACCTGGGCGCAGACCCCGACGGGTTCCCGCCGGATCATCGACGTGTGCCCGGCCAGGTACTCGCCGGTCGACAATCCGCTGAGCACCCGAGCCGCCCCGGCGAAGAAGCGGATCTGGTCCACCATCGGCGGGAGTTCCTCGTCCATCGTGAGCTGGAAGGGCTTGCCCGTGTTCTCGCACTCGAGGCGGACGAGTTCCTCGCCCCGCTCCTCGATCGCGTCCGCGATCCGCAGCAGCGCGCGGCCGCGCTCCGACGGCGTCGCGTCCCCCCACGGCTCGAACGCCCGGGCGGCCGCCCGGCACGCCGCATCGACGTCCGCGCCCGTCGACAGGGGCGCCTGCGCGAACGGCTGCCCGGTGGCGGGGTTCACCAGCGTCGCGGTGGCGCCGTCCACGGAGTCCCGCGCCTCGCCGTCCACAAAGTTCTGCAGCGTCTTCATCCGTTGTTCCTCCTCGATCGGCCCCCGGCAGCCTACGCGGCCGCACGGCCCCGCCGCGTACGATACGGGCCGGAGGACCCCCATGCCGCTGCTGCTCCAGCAACTGCTCGACGACCCCGGGCTCGGTCTCGAGCTGTGCGCCGGCCGTGCCGGGCTGAGCGAGCGCGGGCCGGTGCGGTGGGTGCACTCCAGCGAGATCCCCGACCCCACCCCCTGGCTCGAGGGCGGGGAGGTGCTGCTCACGACGGGCCTTGGGATCAAGGACTCGCCGGCACTCCAGCGGCGCCTGATCGCCGGTCTCGCCGACCGCGGCTGCGCCGGGGTCGGATTCGGCGTCGGCGTCGTCCTCGAGGAGGTCCCCCGGGCTCTGGTGGCCGCCGCGAACGACCACCGGATGCCGCTGTTCTCCGTGCCGTACGAGGTGCCGTTCATCGCGGTGACCAAGCGCATCTCCCGCTTCATCTTCGACGAGCACTACGCGACGCTGCGCTCGGCCGTCGACCTCCACCGGCGGGTGCTCGCCGGTGTCCTCGCCGGTACGGGCGTGCGCGGCGTCGTGGAGACGGTCGCCGGGCAGATGCCCGACTTCGGGCTGGTGCTCTTCGACTACTACGGCACCGTCCTCGCGCAGCAGGGCGGCCCTGCGGTTGACGCCGGGCCGCTGTGGGATGCGCTCGCCCGGGCGGGACACCGGCGCGACCGGTACGGCGTGACGTTCGAGGGGCACGCCGTCGAGGCCTCCGTGGTCCGGCTCGCCGGCGAGGTCGAGGCGATCCTCGCGGTCGTCGGCGACCGGGAGCTGCACGAGCACGAGTCCCTGCTCCTGGAACAGGGACTCACCGGCGTGAGCCTGGAGGCGGCCCGCGGCCTGTCGGCGCGTGTGCTGCACCGCGCGCGCGCCGACGACCTGCTGCAAGAGGTCTTCGAGGGCCGCATCGCGGAGCCGGTCCTTGCGCGCCGGCTCGCGGCGTTCGGCTTGGACCCGCGTGCGCCCTACCGCGCCATCGGGGTCGCAAGGCCGGAGGCGGTGAGCGAGCGTGCCCTGTGCGCCCTCGTCGAGGAGACCGTCGCCGGGACCCACGGCGCAGGTCGGGACGCCGTCGTCGGCCGCTACGACGGACTGGTCTACGCCGTCGCCCAACCGCCCGCCGGGGACGACGCCGAGCGGGTGGCCGCCGCCGCCAAGGCCCGCGGCTGGGCCGGCGTGGCGGTGGGC
>JACCXR010000578.1 GCA_013696915.1 Euzebyaceae bacterium | reverse complement strand
GGCCTGGGCGGCGGCGATCGCGGTCCGCAGCGCGGCGACGCGGTCGGTGGCGTCGCGTTTGGCGGGGTTGGGCACGCTGCGGTCGGGGTCGTCGGGGACGGTGGTGTAGGCGTCGAGGGCGTCGAGGTCGTAGCGCTGGCGCAGGTAGCGGAAGAAGTTCTCCTGCCGCCAGCGGGAGAACATCGCGTGGGCGATCGCGGTGGGGTCGGGGTCGGTGCGGGTGGTCACGATCTGGGTCTGGTGGCCGTTGGCGCTGCGGCGGGTGATCTGGCGGCAGGCGAAGCGGCGTTTCCCGCTTTCGTAGGCGATGCGCACCCGCCGGTCGGCGAGGTCGTAGACCTGGGCCACGCCGCGGTCGTCGGTGAACGCCTGGGCGGTGAACGCGCTCGGCGGCTCGGGGGTCTTCACCCCTTTGCGGTAGGTGAGGATGTCGAACCCGGCGGCGTGGAGCTCGGCGAACAGCCGCGGGGACCATCCGCCCCGGTCGAAGCAGATCGTGGGGCGGGCGTGGGGGCCGACCAGGTCGCGGACCGCCGCGGCGACGCGGCGCAGCGCCCCGGTCAGCGACGCGCCCGGCGGCGCCTGCCACACCAGGATCCCGTCGCCGCGGGCGTCGCCGACCCAGATGTCTTCCTCGGCGGGCATGGCGATGCGCATCCTGGCGACATGGTGCTTGGGAACGTCGGCCTGGCCGTGGTAGGCGCGCACGTGCCCGTCGACGTAGAAGATCCCGACCGCGTCGGGGTGGCGGTCGACGTGGCGTCGGGCCAGGCCCTCCAGCAGCCGGTCGGCGCGCCCGAGGTCGGCGAGCTCGGCGAAGCGGCGGCGGACGGTTTTGACCTCCGGGGCGCGGTCGGACCCCAGCAGGCGTCCCACGTCGGCGGGGTCGATGCGCGTCAGGCCCTCGCTGCGCGGCTCGCCGACCGCGGCGGCGAACACCATCGTCAACAGCAGCGCCGACAGCCCGTAGAACGCCGGGCGGCGCGCCGCGGGCTGCGGCTCATACACCCCCGCGGCGACCTCCAGCAGCCCGGTGGCGGCCAGGGCGGGCAGGATCGTCAACGCCCCCGCCAACGGCAGGCCCGCGCCCTGGGTGATCACCGGGTCGGCGCCGGCCAGCGTCCCCGCCCGGGCGGCCCGCCGCTCGGCCGCACGCGGCACCGGACGAGCCAACGCCACCAGCTCACACCCATCCGACCGCCCACCATCACCATCACCGGCGATGTCACCGCCCTCGGCGCCGTCCCCGCCGTCGGAGGCGTCGGCAGCCTCGGGGACGTCGGCAGCCTCGGGGACGGCCCCGGCAGCCACCGCAGCCTCGGGGGCGTCCGGCGACGCGGCCGTGCCGGCCCCCGCCTGCGCCTGCCGGCGCAGCGCCCGTGACACCGAGTTCAACGACACCCCCACCCGGTCGGCGACCGCCTGCATCGACAGGCCCTCGGCCCGAACCGCGACGATCTCGGCGACCTTGGCTGGCGTCAGCTTCGACGCGCGTCGCGGCCCCTTCGCCTGCGCCGCCAGCGCCGCCACCCCGCCCGCGGCGTACTCGGCGCGCCAGCGCCACACCGTGGTCTCGTCCACACCCAACGCCGCGGCCACCTGCCGCTGCGAGCCGGCACCCGTGGCGACCATCTGCACCGCGCCCAGCCGCCGACCCGCCGCGTCACCGGCCTGCCAGCACCACCCCGCGTTGCCCCACACGAACACCGCCCCGCCGGCCTCGGCGTCCTCCACCAACTCCACGCCCACCGCGACCACGCGCGCGTCCTCGCGCGGCAACGGCAACGGCGGACCCTCGCTCACCCGCGACATCTTCCCCGCCACCCCAACCCCCCACAATCGCCCTACTTCTCTGCGTTCATTATCGCACAAGAAGGGCCGAAAGCGTGGCAGGTCAGCGGCTTTACCTGCGGTTTTTCCCGCCTATGTCAGGAGGTCTGAGGTCGGCGAGGACTTCTTCGCCGCCATCTATCCGAATCCCGAGCTGCTCGAGCAGTTCCTCCACGCCATGACCGGCCTCAGCA
>JACCXR010000572.1 GCA_013696915.1 Euzebyaceae bacterium | reverse complement strand
GCCTCGTCTGGTCCGGCGACCGCTCCCTCGCCCGGCGCCGGGCCGCCGGGCTGTTCCGTCCGGTCGGCGGCATCCCCGGGGACGCGCCGCCGGCGCCGACTGCGGGCGGACGGCTCTTCGTCCTCGGAGGGGGCGGCGGGAGGCGGCGGCAGCGTCACGCTGAAGGGGTCGGTGACGGCCGGCCTGCGGCCAGCCGGCGTTACCGGCGCGGCCGCCGGCACGGGCGGGGGCAGGGACACCGCGCCGCGCCGCGGCGGCGTCGGGACGTCCACGTCCCCACGGCGCTGGCCCTCGAAGGGGGCGGTCGCGGCCCGCCCCCGCGCCCGTGTCCTGGTCCTGACGCGGGTCTCCTCACCGTCGGAGTTGGTGTCGTCCGGCTCTGCCGGTGTCGTCTCGTCGGTCACAGTGTCACTTTCTGCAGTCGGGAAGCGGCGGCACGAGCGCGCCGGAGAGCGCTTCGACCAGCCCTGCCGGTCGCTGCTCGGCGGCGCCCGGGCCGTCGGTGAAGGCGGGCTCCCCCTGGGCGACGCGCGTCACGAGCGCGGGCTCGGGGAGGTCCGGGTCCGTGACCCGGAGGGCGAGGTGCACCTCACTGGGGCGCACCGGTGGTTCGACATGGTGCAGCGTCACCCGCAGGGCGGCGCCGGCGCAGCAGATCTGGTGGATCGAGGGACGGAGGTCGACCGTCACCGGGTCGCCCTTGCGTTCCCGCAGGACGGGCAGGTTCGAGGCGGCCTCCAGGGCCAGGACGGGCTCCGCGAGCGCGACCCCCGCCGGGTACGCGACGTCCCAGCATGACGCCCGCAGCCACTTCGCGAGCTTGGGGGCGCCCTCCGCGACCTCGACCGCGGCCAGGACCTCCAGCCCGTCAGGGAACGCGGTGTTGAGGGCCTTCACCCCCGGCTCCAACGCGATCGGGGCCGCGAACGTCAGCTGGGCGTACTCCCCCGTGGAGGCGTAGCCGAGCGGCAGCGCGTCGGGGAAACTGACCCTGGGGTGTGGCGAGAACCCCTCGCTGTAGGCGATGGGCAGGTCGGCCTGACGCAGCGCGCGCTCCCACACACGACCGAGGTCGATGGCCGAGACGAACCGGAGCTTGCCGGTCTTGGCGTACCTAACTCGGAGCCGCACTGAAGATCGGCAGGTGCCCGGTCTGGTGCTGCAGATCCAGTCCAGGGCACACCCCGCAGTCATAGCAGGGGGTCCAGCGGCAGTCCTCGAGCTCCGTGCCCGCGTCGATCGCGTCGCGCCAGTCCTTCCAGAGCCAGTCCTTCTCCAGCCCCGAATCGAGGTGGTCCCATGCGAACACCTCGTCCTCGCCGCGCTCGCGGCGGGTGAACCAGCCGACGTCGACGCCGACCTCCTCGGCCGCACGCATCCAGGTCCCGTAGTCGAACAGTTCGTCCCAGCCCTCGAACCGCGCGCCGAGGGCGAATGCCCGCTCGACGACGGCCGCCACGCGGCGGTCCCCGCGGGCGAGCAGCCCCTCCACGACACCGGGCTTGGGGTCGTGGTAGCGGAGGTTGAGGCTGTGGTCGCTCGCGACCCGCCGGCGGAGGAGGCCGAGCTTGCGGGCCAGCTCCTCCGGCGCATCCTGCGAGGCCCACTGGAACGGCGTGTGGGGCTTCGGCACGAAGCCCCCCACCGACACGGTGACCTTGTTCCTGCGGCCGTGCTGCCGGCCTATCCCCGCGACCTTCAGTCCGAGCTCGGCGATCCCGAGGACGTCGGCGTCGGTCTCGGTGGGCAGGCCGATCATGAAGTAGAGCTTGATGTGCCGCCATCCGTTGGCGAATGCAGTCTCGGCGGTGCGCAGCATGTCCGCCTCGCTGACCATCTTGTTGATCACCCTGCGCATCCGTTCGGTCCCCGCCTCGGGGGCGAACGTGAGGCCCGTGCGCCGGCCGTTGCGGGCCAACTCGTCGGCCAGGGTGACGTTGAACGCGTCGACGCGGGTCGAGGGCAGCGACAGCGACGTCACCGTGCCCTCGTAGCTGTCTGCCAGGTCGCCGCAGAGCCCGAGGATGTCCGAGTGATCCGCGGACGACAGCGACAGCAGCCCAACCTCGGTGAAGCCGGTGTTGGCGACCCCCTCGGCGACCATCTGCTTGATGGTCGCCCGCGAACGCTCCCGGACCGGGCGGGTGATCATTCCGGCCTGGCAGAACCGGCACCCGCGCGTGCAGCCGCGGAAGATCTCCACGCTGTAGCGCTCGTGGACGGTCTCGGTCAGGGGGACGATCTGGCGCTTCGGGTACGGCCACGCGTCGAGGTCGCTCACCGTGCGCTTGCGCACCCGGTACGGCACGCCGTCGCGTCGCGGGAACGTTCCGCGCAGGCGGCCGTCGGCCAGGTACTCGGCGGAGTACCGGGAGGGGACGTACGCCCCCTCGATGCGCACGATCTCGTCGAGCAGACGTTGACGCTCCCATCCCCCCCGACGGGAGCGGCGGACGACGTCGTCGAGCTCGCCGACGAACTCCTCCCCGTCGCCGGCGCAGACGACGTCGACGAACGGCGCGAGCGGCTCGGGGTTGAACGCGGCATGGCCGCCGACGACGACGAGCGGGTCGTCGTCGGTGCGGTCGGCGGCATGCAGCGCCACTCCGCCGAGGTCGAGGCAGTTGAGCAGGTTGGTGTACCCGACCTCCGCGGCGAGGCTGAACGCCACGACGTCGAACGTCCGCATCGGCAGGTGATTCTCGAGGGAGAAGAACGGGATGCGCCGTTCGCGCATCACCGCCTCCATGTCGGGCCACGGGGCGTACCCGCGCTCTGCCGCGGTGCCAGGACGCTCGTTCAGCACCTCGTAGAGGATCTGCACGCCCTGGTTCGGCTGACCGACCTCGTAGGCGTCGGGGTACACGAGCAGCCAGGCGCTGTCCGCGGCGGCGACGTCCTTGACCACGATGTTGCCCTCGCCGCCCACGTACCGGGCGGGCTTGCGGACACTGGTCAGGATCGGCTCGAGCTGCGGCCAGACGGAGACGGGGCTGCGCGTGACGTTCATCTCGAAAGGTAGGCCAGACGTGTGGTCGACCCACCGGGCAGTTGTCGACCCGGTGGTGTCGCCGAGTGTAGCGGGTGCGCGCTCGGCGTCCCATGGCGGTCGCTGCGCGACCCACCACCGAGGTCATGGGAATCGCCTCGGAGGGGCCTCGGCGATCCACACAACAGCGTCCCATGGCGGTCGCTGACGAGCCGTGCTTGGAGGCCCGAATCTCGCGGTGGAGGACCTCGGCATCGAACAGCTCCGGAGCGAACGCCCCTTCGCCCAGATGCGTGCTCGCACGAGCCCACCGCCGGAAGACCGCACTGCCTCGCAGTAGCCGCCGGCGGCGGCCACCGGGGATCCCGGTGGTGTTCGCGGGCGACGAGGTGGACCTGGAGGGTCACGACAACGAGGACGCCCGCCGGAGATGCCGTGGGACCGGTCGCGGTGAGACGTCGAGACGTTCTCGGCGTACCGGTCGCTGACGCGGCTCCGGCGGGCACGGAGCGCTCCGTCGCGGGGGTGGTTCCGGTGGGTGCATCGCGGGGCGGACAC
>JACCXR010000564.1 GCA_013696915.1 Euzebyaceae bacterium | reverse complement strand
GTCCGCCCGCTCGTCGACCAGGTCGACTCCAACAAGCCGCTGTCGATCGCCATGGAGGAGATCGCCGCGGAGAAGATCATCGTGCAGCACGCCCGTGACGCCCGCGCCGAGGCCGAGGCGTTCCTGGGCGGCTTCACCGACGAGGGGCCCGAAGGCGGAGCCCAGGTCGTGTCGCTCGGCAGCGACGACGACTGACCGGCCCGATGCCTGCGGACTCGGAGCCGCTGGTCGGGCGGCACGTCCTCCTCGGGGTCTCGGGCGGCATCGCCGCGTACAAGGCCGCGGCGCTCGCGCGTGACCTGGTCAAGGCGGGCGCGACCGTCCAGGTCGTCCTCACCGCAGGCGCCGCGCGCTTCGTCGGACCGGCGACCTTCGAGGGGCTGACGGCCCGCCCGGCGCACGCCGACGTGTTCGCCGAGCCGGAGCACATCCTCCACGTCCGGCTCGCCCGCGAGGCCGACGTCGCGATCTTCGCGCCGGCCACGGCGAACCTGCTCGCGAAGTTCGCGCACGGGCTGGCCGACGACCTCGTCACCAGCGTCTTCACCTGCCTAACCTGCCCGGTCGTGCTGGCGCCGGCCATGCACACCGAGATGTGGCTGCACCCCGCGACGCAGGACAACGTCGCCCTGCTCGCACGCCGCGGTGCGCGCGTCGTCGGTCCGGCCGACGGGGATCTCGCGGGGGGCGACGTGGGGCCGGGCCGCCTCGCCGACGGCGGGGAGCTGCTCGCCGCCGTCCGCGCCGCCGTCGCGCCACCGACCGGACCGCTGGCCGGGCGGCGGGTGGTCGTGACCGCCGGCGGGACCCGCGAGCCGATCGACCCGGTCCGCTACATCGGCAACCGCTCGAGCGGCAGGATGGGCTACGCGCTCGCCGCCGAGGCCGCGCGCCGCGGGGCGGTCGTGGATCTGGTCAGCGGCCCCACGGCACTCTCGGCGCCGGCAGGCGTCAGCGTCCACCACGTCGAGACCGCGCTGGAGATGCGTGACGCCGTGCTGCCGCTGGCCGAGAAGGCCGAGATCGTGATCAAGGCCGCGGCCGTCGCGGACTTCCGGCCGGCGACGTACCACCCGCAGAAGCTGAAGAAGGAGCGCGACGGCCTCGCGCACGTCGCCCTGGAACGCAACCCCGACATCCTCGCCGAGCTCGGCGCGGTCAAGAACGGCCGCGTCCTCGTCGGCTTCGCCGCGGAGACCGATCTCGAGGAGGAGCGCGGCCGGGAGAAGCTCCACCGCAAGGGGCTGGACCTCATCGTGGTCAATCGCGTCGACTTCGCCGACGCCGGGTTCAACGTCGACACCAACCGTGCCGTCCTGCTCGGCGAGGACGGCTCCCGCACCGAGGTGCCGTTGACCACCAAGGCCGAGCTGGCCGCGGTGATCCTCGACCGGGTCGAAGCCGTCGTGCTGGCCCGGCTCCCCGGCCGGTAAGATCCCGCCTCCCGCCCAACCCCGGAAGGACCTCCTCCCCGATGAGCCGTCGCTGGCTGTTCACCTCCGAGTCGGTGACCGAAGGGCATCCCGACAAGGTCGCCGATCAGATCTCGGACGCGGTCCTCGACGAGGTGCTCGCCAACGACCCCAACCCCGACGCCAGCCGTGTGGCCTGCGAGACGCTGGTCACGACCGGCATGGTGGTCGTCGCAGGGGAGATATCGACCGAGACCTACGTCGACATCGCACGGGTCGCGCGCGAGACGGTCGTGGGCATCGGCTACGACCGTGCCGCGGCGGGCTTCGACGGCAACACCTGCGGGGTGTTCGTCGCGCTCGACGAGCAGTCGCCCGACATCGCCGGCGGCGTCGACAAGTCGTACGAGGCGCGGCACGACGGCGGGGCGGGCGGCGACGACCTCGACACGCTCGGCGCCGGCGACCAGGGGATGATGTTCGGCTTCGCGTGCCGCGAGACCGACGTCCTCATGCCCCTGCCGATCCAGCTCGCGCACCGGCTGGCCGAGCGGCTCGCGGCCGTGCGCAAGTCCGGGACGGTCCCCTACCTGCGGCCGGACGGGAAGACGCAGGTCACGATCGAGTACGAGGGGTACACGCCCGTGCGGGTGGCCCGGGTCCTGATCTCCACGCAGCACCAGCCCGACATCGACACCGAGACCCTGCTGCTCCCGGACCTGCTGGAGCACGTCATCACGCCGCTGATCCCGGCGGGTCTGGACTGGGACCCCGCCCAGGCGCTGGTCAACCCCAGCGGCAGGTTCGAGCTCGGCGGACCGCAGGCGGACGCCGGCCTCACCGGCCGCAAGATCATCGTGGACACCTACGGCGGGATGGCCCGCCACGGCGGGGGCGCGTTCAGCGGCAAGGACTCCACCAAGGTGGACCGGTCCGCCGCCTACGCCGCCCGCTGGGTGGCGAAGACGGTCGTGGCCGCGGGTCTGGCCGACCGGGCCGAGCTGCAGGTCGCCTACGCGATCGGGGTCGCCCACCCGGTGTCGGTCACGCTCGAGACGTTCGGGACGGAGACCGTCGACCCCGACAAGATCCTCGCCGGCGTCCACGAGGTCTTCGACCTGCGGCCCGCGGCGATCATCCGCGACCTGCAGCTGCGGCGGCCGGTCTTCAAGGCCACGGCGGCCTACGGGCACTTCGGTCGCGACGGCTTCTCGTGGGAGACGACCGACCGCGCCGAGGACCTGCGGGCCGCCGCCAGGGCGTAGCCGCGGCTGTAGGCGCCCGGTGGACCCCCAGCCGGACGGGACCGCCGCGCGGTCCGTCCAGGTCGCCGTGGAGGTGGGCCCGGCCCACCTCGACCGGCCGTTCGACTACGCCGTCCCCGACGGGATGACGATCGAGGTCGGCAGCGCCGTCCAGGTCCCCTTCGCCGGGCGGCGGCGGCGCGGCTGGGTCCTGGCCCTGGGCGGCGACCCGCCGACCGACCTGAGCCGGGTCCGGCCGATCGCCGCGGTGGGCGGCGGCGGCGCCTGGTTCGACGCCGCCGACCTGCGGCTCTACCGGTGGGTGGCCGAGCGGTACGCGGGCTCCCTGGCCGACGTGCTGCGCCACGCGCTGCCCCCGCGGGTCGCGAGGGTCGAGCACGAGGC
>JACCXR010000452.1 GCA_013696915.1 Euzebyaceae bacterium | reverse complement strand
CGCTCGGCGAGCGCCTGCTCGATCTCGTCGAGGATCGCCGGGTCGTCGATCGTCGGGGGCACCTGGTAGCCGGTGTGGTCGGCGATGGCGCGCATCGTGCCGCGCAGGATCTTGCCCGACCTGGTCTTTGGCAGCCGCGCCACGACGGCGACGTCCTTGAAGGACGCGACCGGGCCGACCTCGTCGCGCACCATGCGGACGAGGTCGGCGCGCAACTCGTCCGGGTCGCGATCGGCGCCGGCCTTCAGGACGACCAGGCCGTACGGGCTCTGCCCCTTGAGGCTGTCCGCGACGCCGATGACGGCGCACTCGGCGACGTCGGGGTGGGTGGCGAGCACCGCCTCCATCGAACCCGTGGACAGGCGGTGGCCCGCGACGTTGATGACGTCGTCCACCCGGCCCATGACGTAGACGTAGCCGTCGTCGTCGACGTAGCCGCCGTCCCCGGTGAGGTAGTACCCCGGGAAACGACGCATGTACGACTCGACGAAGCGGTCGTCGTCGTTCCACAGCGTCGGCAGCGCCCCGGGCGGGAGCGGCAGCTTCAGCACGACGGCTCCCTCGGTGCCCGCAGGCACCTCGGCGCCGTCCTCGTCGAGGATGCGGACGCCCCAGCCCGGCACGGGCTTCGTCGGCGACCCCGGCTTCACCGGCAGCGGCTCGATGCCGCGGCAGTTGGCGACGATCGGCCAGCCGGTCTCGGTCTGCCACCAGTGGTCGACGACGGGACGCTGCAGCAGGTCGCTCGCCCAGTGGTAGGTGTCCGGGTCGAGGCGCTCGCCGGCCAGGTAGAGGGCCCGGAAGGCGGACAGGTCGTGGCCGGCGAGGTGCTCGCCCTTCGGGTCTTCCTTCTTGATGGCCCGGAAGGCGGTCGGGGCCGTGAACAGCGTCCGGACGCCGTGCTCGGCGATCACGCGCCAGAAGGCCCCCGGGTCCGGCGTGCCGACCGGCTTGCCCTCGTAGAGCACGGTCGTGCAGCCCGCCAGGAGCGGGGCGTAGACGATGTAGGAGTGGCCGACGACCCACCCGACGTCCGAGGCGGTCCAGAACACGTCGCCCGGATGGGTGTCGTAGACGTGGTCCATGCTCCACCGCAGGGCGACGGCGTGGCCGCCGTTGTCGCGCACGACGCCCTTCGGCAGGCCGGTCGTGCCGGAGGTGTAGAGCACGTACAGCGGGTCCGTCGCCGCGAGTGGGACGCAGTCGGCGGGGTCGGCGGTGGCCAGGAGCTCGTCGTAGTCGAGGTCCCGGACCGGCACGAGTTCCGCCCGGGCCTGGGGCCTTTGCAGGACGACGCAGGCGCGCGGGCGGTGCTCGGTGAGCTCGAGCGCGCGGTCGAGCAGCGGCTTGTACTCGACGACCCTGGTCGGCTCGATACCGCATGACGCCGCGACGACCACCACCGGCCTCGCGTCATCGATGCGGACGGCGAGCTCCTTGGCCGCGAACCCGCCGAACACGACGGAGTGCACCGCACCGAGCCGCGCGCACGCGAGCATGGTCACCACGGCCTGCGGCACCATCGGCATGTAGATCACGACGGTGTCGCCCCTGCGGACGCCAAGTTCCGCAAGGGCGCCGGCGCAGCGTGCGACGACGTCCCGCAGCTCGGCGTAGGTGTACCGCTCGACGGTCCCGGTGACCGGCGAGTCGTAGATCAGGGCGACCTGGTGGGCGCGGGCCGAGTCGGCGTGGCGGTCGACCGCGTTGTAGCAGGTGTTGAGCTCCCCGCCGGGGTACCAGCGGGTGAACGGCGCGCGCGAGTCGTCGAGGACGCGCTCCGGCTCGACGTACCAGCTGATCGCGGCCGCGGCGTCCCGCCAGAACCCCTCGGGGTCGTCGATGCTGCGCCGGAACTGCTCGTCGTAGGCGCCCATGCGGCCCTCCTGCGCGGTGGTCGTCGCCGCGCGCAACCTATCGGATGAAGACGGGGAAGGGCAGGGGTGTGCGGGCGCGGGCACGACGGTGGTCGAGGTAGCGGGCAAGCTCGTCGTAGACGCCGTCCCCCGCCATCGCGCGCAGCTCGTGTTCCATCGACCGGTAGACCGGCAGCCGTCCGACGTAGGCGTCGGGACCGTCGGCGTCGGTCGTGCACCACCACGCGAAGTTCGCGCCCCCGGGACCCCACGCGCCGCGGTCGAATGACGTGATCGTCGTCGTCCACTGCGGCTCGCCGTCGTCGGCGACTCCCTCCTCCACCGTGCGGCGCAGCGGCACGAGCCAGCAGACCTCCGGCTTGTGCGTCATGTGGTGCTCTCCGCGCGCCAGCGCGTACTGGTGCAGCGCGCATCCCGGTCCCGCCGGCCAGTTCCCGCGGTTGAGGAAGATGCAGGCGCCGTCCTTCACGCGGGTCTTCGCCTCGCCGGCGACCGTGGCGGTCACGCCCCGCCGCCGGGCTGCCGCGTGGTGCTGCATGA
>JACCXR010000562.1 GCA_013696915.1 Euzebyaceae bacterium | reverse complement strand
GTGCCGAGCAGGCGATCGATCTCTTCCAGCCCGGTGTAGCGCTCGCGGACGGCGGCCTCGTCAGCCAGCGCGGGGCCCTCGGCCACGGCGGCGGAGTCCTGGGACTGCGCCTCGGTCTCGGCGGCCGACTCGGTGGCCGTGGCCAGGTCCTCGGCCGCGCCGGCGGTGTCATCGCCGGCGGCGTCGGCGTCGTCCGTCCCGCCTGCGGCGGCGGTCTCGGCGGGAGCCGCGGCGTCGAACTGCGTGTCGCCGTCCCCCTCGGCCGCCTCGCCCGCCTCCGCGGCCAGCGACCGCTGCTGTTCCTCGGGCGCGGCGGCGTCCTCGACCGACTCCGCGTCCCCGGCGGCCAGGTCCCCCCCGCCGCCGTCGACCCGCCCGTCCCAGCGGGCGACCGCGGTGCCGATGGCCGCCACGAAGACCAGCGCCGCCGCCGCGGTCCCCACCGACCGCCAGGTCCCGCGTCGGCGGGCCCGGACGGGGTCCAACGACACCACCTGGCCGGGCACCGCGGTGCCCCGTTCGGTGTCCAGGCGCTCGCGCAGGCGCCTGGCGTAGCCCGCCGGAGGGTCGACGTCGTCCAGGCCGCGCAGGGCGACCACGACGTCGTGAACGCCGTCCAGGCGGGCGCGCAGGGCCGCGTCGGCAGCGAGCCGCGCCTCGAGCTCGGCCGTGGCCGCGTCGTCCAGCTCGGCAGCGAGGTAGGCGGAGAGCAACTCGTCGTCACGGTGGTGGGGGTTCATCGAGGATGGCATCGCTCAGGTTGGAGGCGCGGAAGGGTCGGAGGGTTCCCCGCCCGCGCCGGTTCGGAGGTGGACGAGGGCCGCCGCGAGGCGTGCGTGACCCCGGTGGATGCGTGACTTGACCGTACCGACCGGCACGCCGAAGCGCTCCGCGATGTCGGCGTACGGCACGCCGTGGACGTCGTGGAGCACGACAGGATCCCGGTACTCCGGGTCGAGGCCCGCCAGCGCGGCCGTCAGCTCCATGCCGAGCTCGCGGTTGGCGATGACGTCGTCGGCCTCCAGGCGGTCGGCGAGGTCCGCGACGTCGGTGCCCGCGGACTGCGGTCTGCGGGCGCGCTTGCGCGCGAGGTCGTTGCACGCGTTCGTCGCGACGCGATACATCCACGTCGAGAAGCTCGCGGCGCCGGCGAACGTGCCGGCGCGCCGGTAGAGGAGCAGGAAGGCGTCCTGGGCCGCGTCCTCCGCGTCGGCGGCGTTGCCGAAGTACCGGTGGCAGATGGCGTAGACCCGGCGCTCGTAGCGGGCGACGAGCCGGTCGAATGCCCGCTCGTCGCCGGCGACAAACGCGGCGACCAGGGCGGAATCCGCCTCCGCGTCGTCCGCGACCCCCTTCATCCGCCGGCGGTTCCCGAGTCGCTCAAGAAGCGACGCGAGCTTGCGGGCGGAGCGTTGGCGACCTGTGTTCCGAGCGCGGTCACCCCGGAGAAGGCCGCCCGGTAGCGGCCGTCGGTGGGCTGGAGGTCCCCGGTCACCCAGACGAGCAGGTAGCGGGCCCGCACCGGCGTGTCGAACGTCGTCGTCACCTGCTCCCCGGCGGCCTCGACCGTCGCGACCACCCGCCAGTCGGCCGCGGCGGCTGCAGGGGCGTCGGCGACCCGCAGGTCGTAGTCGATGCCCGGAGTGGTCGTCGTGACCTCCGCGGCGGTGATGTCGCGCACGGCGCCGAGGTCGACGTAGAACCCGACGCCGTCCTTGAGGTTGCCGAAGGCCGCCGTGTTGTACAGCTCGGTCCGCCACTGCGTCCCCGGGTCGCCGTCGATGACCGCGCCGACCTGGTCGTCGTTCTCGCCGTCGCCGCCCTCCGGGTCGAACGTCGAGGCGCCCGCCGCCTGCAGCGGCGCCGCGGTCGCGGGCGCGGCGGTCGGATCGTCCTCCTCCGACGCCGGCGTCACGTCCTGCGCGAACCGCGGCAGCAGGCCCTCGCCCGACTCGAGCACCCCCGTCGCGAGCCCGACCCCGACGAGCGCGCCCGCGAGGAGGAGCAGGGCGAGCACCGGCGCGAGCCAGCGGCCCTCGCTGCGGAGGAACGACTCGTCCGGCGGCGGGGGTCCGGGTGTCCCGCCGCCGGGTGAGGCGTCGTCGTCGGGCCGCCGCATCACGGTGGTCGGCGCGCCGGCGGCGCCGACGAGGGCCGCGGTCTCGCCGGGGTCGGCGTCGGCGAAGGCGGCGAGGGCGTCCGCCAGGTGCCCGCTGGAGGGAAATCGGTCCTCGGGGTCGCGCGCCAGGGCGCGGAGCACGATCTGGTCGAGGCCGCGGGGGACATCCGCGCGCAGGGAGCGCAGCGGCAGGGGGTCGTGGTCCAGGCGCAGCGCGGCGGTGGCGACCGGCGAGTCGCCCTTGAACGGCCGCCGGCCGGTCAGCGCCTCGTAGAGCACGCACCCGAGGCCGTACTGGTCGGCCTTGCCGGTCAGGGGCTGCGCACGGATCTGCTCGGGCGCGACGTACGCGGCGGTGCCGAGCACCATCCCCGTGCGCGTGAGGTCGGCGCCGTCCTCCTCCGCCTTCGCGATGCCGAAGTCGGCGACCTTCACGGCGCCGTCCCCGCCCAGGAGGATGTTCGCCGGCTTCACGTCCCGGTGCACGAGCCGGCGCTCGTGGGCGTAGTCGAGGGCGCGGGCGACCTTCTCGCCGATCGCGGCGGCCTGCCCGATCTCCAGCGTCCCGAGGTCCGCGATGACGTCGCGCAGCGTCGCCCCGTCGACGAATTCCATCACGAGGTAGACGCGGTCGCCGTCGGTCCCGGTGTCGTACAGCCCGACGACGTTCGGGTGGGTGAGCTTGGCCGCGGCGATGGCCTCCCGGCGGAAGCGCTCGCGGAAGGCCTCGTCGGCGGCGAGATGGTCGTGCAGCAGCTTGACCGCCACCGTCCGCGCGAGCACCTCGTCGTGGGCGCGCCAGACCGACGCCATCCCACCGCTCGCGATGCGCTCCTCGAGCAGGTAGCGGTTGCCGAGCATCCGCGGCACGGGCGGGGCCGGCTCGGCGAGCCGTTCGGGCGTCCCCCGCGGCCCCCTCTCGCCGTCGTGGCCCCCCGCGGGGCTCGGCTGCGTCATGCCCGGGTCGTGCGGCGGGAGCGCACGACGCGGAGCCGGCCCCGTTCCGGCGAGGGTGCGGTCTGCTGGATCGCTCATCGCGTCCAGTGCCCGTTCATCCCGACCCTTCCGCGGTGTGACCCGCTCCTCACAGGGCGCTCGTCCGTCGAGCGGGAGTGTATGCCCTCGACCGGTCGGAGCCGGGGTGCCGGGGCCTCACCGGCCGAGCAGGCGACGGCGCACCGCGAGCGCCTCCGGGAGCCTCAGCGCCGACCCCGCCGCCAGGTAGACGGCCCCCGAGGCGGTCAGCACCGACGGCGCGGCGAGCAGCGGCGGCAGGCCCCCGGTCAGCGGGCGCAGGAGGAGAGCGGCGCCGCCGGCCGCCGCCGTCGCGACGGCGATGCGGCCGAAGAACCCGCCCCCGAGTCCGGTCAGGCCGATCCGGCGGGTCACCGCCCGGCGCAGCAGGACCAGCTCGACCCAGGCC
>JACCXR010000555.1 GCA_013696915.1 Euzebyaceae bacterium | reverse complement strand
GTCGGCGGCGGGGCGTGGTGGGCGTTCGGGGCCGGCCGGCCGCCGGCTCCCGACGACGGGCTGCCGCCGTTCGCGGGCTACGGGCCCGTCGTGGACGACCCCGACGGCGTGCTCAACCTGCCGGAGGGCTTCCGCTACACGGTCCTGGCCGCCGCCGGCGACCGGATGGACGACGGCGGGAGGCGCCCGCGGCTGCCCGACGGCGCGGAGGTGTTCGACGCCGGCAACGGCCGGCTTGCGCTGTGCAGCAACCATGAGATCCGCGAGCCCGGCAAGCGTCCCAACGCCGCCCTCGACCGGCGCGGCGGGCGCGCGACCTCCGCGGGCGGCTGCACCACGCTGATCGTCAACCAGGACAACACCGTCGAGAGTGAGTTCGTGAGCCAGTCGGACACGGTCATGAACTGCGCCGGCGGCAAGAGCCCGTGGGGCACCTGGCTGACCTGCGAGGAGATCGACGTCCCGCCGTCTGGAGGGGACGACCGCGGTTACGGCATGGTCTACGACGTCGACCCGTTCACCGGCGACAACGGCCCGCCGTACCCGGCGCTGGGGCGCTTCCGCCACGAGGCGCTGGTCTTCGACCCCGCCACCGGCATCGTCTACCTCACCGAGGACCACCCGCAGGGCCTGTTCTACCGGTTCCTGCCGCAGCGGCGCGACGACCTGTCGGCCGGCCGGCTCGAAGCGCTCGCCGTGCCCGCCCTCGCTGGCACGACCGACCCGCTGCGGGTCGAGTGGATCGACGTGTCCGACGTCCGCGGCTCCGGCGAGTCGCTGCACGGGGTCGGCGCCGATCGCGGCGCGACGGTGTTCGACGGGTGCGAGGGGATCACGCACTTCGGACGGGCGATCTACTTCGACGAGGGCGAGGGCGGCGACGCCGGACTCGGACGGATCTGGCGCTACCACCCGGCGGGCGAGCGCCTTGAGCTGTGGTACGAGTCCGGCGACGCCTCGGCGCTGCAGCAGCCGGACAACCTGCGCGACCAGCCGGGGACCGGCGACCTCTACCTCTGCGAGGACGGCGCCCACACGCCCAACAAGCTCGTCGTCCAGTCCGGACGGGGGGAGGTCTTCACGTTCGCCGAGGACGCGACCGGCTCGGAACTCGCCGGCGCCTGCTGGGACCCGACCGGTCGGCGGCTGTTCGTCAACCTGCACCAGGCGGGGCTCACGGTCGCCATCGAGGGGCCGTTCCGCAAGGCGCTCGCCGCCGAACGGGAGCGCGCCGCCGCGGGCACCGCGCCGGCGGGCGGCGTGCGGCGCGCCGACCCCGACACCGCCGCCCGGGCGGAGCGGGACCGGGGGATGACGCCGCTCGAGGTGGAGGCCGCCCTGGCGCTCGGGCTGCGGGTCTGACCGCAGCACCCTTGGCGCACGCCGTCGGGGGTCTCGACCGCAGCACCGCGCGGGGACAGGACCGCGAGCCCCGCTGGGCCTGCTGGGGGGCCCGGTGGCGTCCTCACCGCGCGGCTTCCGACTCGGTTTCGAGCTCGGACGGGGTCTCGCGGGGCGACGTGCGGTTGCGTCGCCTGCTGCTGAACCAGAGCACCGCGCCCGCGGCCGCCGCCGTCAGCGCGATGACGGCGAGGAACGCGACCGGCCGGTTCAGGCCGTCCGGCTTCGGCAGCGGGAAGCGCGGGCTCGTGCTGGTGTCCCAGCTGTTCGCGAGGAAGGCCAGGAACGACAGGACGCCGGTCACGACGGTCAGACGCCACTCGGCGGTCAGGCTGACGAGGGCGAGCGGCACGAGCAGGTACCAGGAGAACGCAAGCGGGTTGAAGAACACGGCGAAGCACACGGCGACGAGCGCCCAGGCGCCGAGCACGCGCTCGGGCTTGCCACGGCTGGCCACCCCCGCCCACGCGACGAGACCCGCTGCACCCAGCATGACCGGCAGGCTGAACGCGCGTGGGAGGTCGGAGCCCCCGCGTCGGAGCTCTCCCAGGTGCTGCAGAATCAGGCCGGGACCGCTCGCGACCGGGATGTAGATCACCGTGACCGCAAGCGCGACCGCGAGGCCGCTCAGTACCACGCTCCGCCACCGCCGGGCGCCCAGCTCGCCGAAGAAGGTGACCGCCAGCAGGGGCAGTGTCAGCAGCTTGACGAACATCGACAACCCGAGCGCTGCAGCCGACCCGTGACGGCGACCGGCGAACAGGAGCACGGCGGCCAGCAGCACGAAGCTGGTCATCAACGTGTCGGTCTTGGCCTGCCCGTGCAGGATGACGATCGGGTTCCAGGCATAGAGCGCGACGCCCGCCAGCAGGGCTTCGGGTCGCCAGCGGCGCAGGAAGGCGATGATCAGGGCGACGTTGAGCAGGTTGAGCGCCAGGAAGCCGAACCGGTACACGAGGAGGTTCGTCACCGGGTCGTCGCCGGCGAGAGCCGACCACGCGATCGTCACGTAGATCCACGTCGGCGGCTTCTTCTCGGGGTGGACCGTGAACTGCCCGCTCGCGTACGGGTAGAGCGGGTCGTCGGGGAACTCGTCCGGGGCGACCTGGTACGGGTTGACGCCGTACACGGTCGCCATCCGCCCTTTGAGAATGTAGTCGTAGATGTCGCTCGACTGGGTGGGCAGGGCGAGCGCCGACAGGGTCATGAAGGCCATGCCGGACAGCGCGACCGCCAGAAGCGCCCGCCGGGTCGCGGGGCGGTTCCAGCACACCGCGACGGCGGCACCGTAGCCGGCGAAGGCGACCACCCCCATGACGAGCAGCGCGAGCGCCAGCGACAGGCCGCCGCGCGGGACCGGCCACGGCAGTCGCGTGACCGCCGACCAGAACGCGGACTGCTCGATGAGCGCGGCGCTGCCGCGGACCAGCCGGACCGGGGTCTGCGGCTGGACGAAGGAGTAGAACAGCGTTGCGACCAGCTGGACGCCGGCAAGCACCCACACCACCGCGGGCAGGCGGGCGTCGCCGACCCGGATCCGGAGGGGCGCCGGCCGGCGCGGGCGCAGGCGGCCGGCCGGCCGATCCTCTGAGATCACCGGTCTGGCCATGACGAACCTCCACCCCCGCCTGGTCCGATGCAGCCCGCCATCCCGCAGGCGGCACGGAGGAACTGTATCCGGTGCGCGGGCCGTCTCGGGGTGGCCGCAGGGTGAATTCTTGGGAACATCTTCCGATTCCGGGTGGCCGCAGCGGAGATTCTCTCCTATGCTCTCCCTGGGGACCGGGCGGGGGCCGACGGGGAGTCGTGGGAGATACGGAGCATTTTCGGCGCGGTGGCATTGCACTGGTGCTCGGAACCCGTCCGGAGATCATCAAATTGTCGGGGATCGCGCAGCTGCTCGGGCCGGCCGCCCGCATCGTCCACACCGGCCAACACTACGATCACGACCTCGCCGGCTCGTTCTTCGAAGAGTACGGGATGCCCGCACCCGACGTTGTGCTGGGCATCGGCGGGGTCTCGCGCGGCGCGCAGATCGGTCGCGTCGTGGCGCAGCTCGACCGGCACTTCGCCGACCACCCTCCGGACGCAGTGATCGTGCAGGGCGACACCAACGCGGCGCTCGCGGGGGCGCTGGCCGCCAACGCCGGCGCGCTGCCCCTGCTGCACGTCGAAGCCGGGCTGCGCAGCCACGATCGCCGGATGCCGGAAGAGCACAACCGGGTGCTGGTGGACCACCTGGCGGACCTCTGCTGCGCGCCGACCGAGGTGAGCCGCGCGAATCTGGCCGCCGAGGGAATCAGCGGGCCACGGGTCGAGATCACCGGCAACACGGTGGTGGAGGCCGTGCGCCGCCTGCTGCCGGGACGCGAGCAGCGCCGGGCGCTACTCGACCGGATGGGCCTGCGGGCAGGCCGCTTCGTGCTGGGCACCTTCCACCGCCCCGAGAACGTCGACGACCCGCTCTGCCTGGAGCGCATCCTCCGAGAGCTCGCCGCCCTGCCGCTGCCGGTGGTGCTGCCACTGCACCCCCGTACCGCCCAGCGGGTGCGCAGCCACGACCTGTGCCCGCTGCTCGACGGGCTGCGGGTCCTGCCGCCGGTCCGGCACGCCGACTTCCTCGGTCTGGCAGCCGAGAGCGCCTTCATGGTCTCGGACTCCGGAGGCGTGCAGGAGGAGGCGAGCGTGCTGAAGCGGCCGGTGCTCGTGGTCCGCGCGTCCACGGAGCGCCCCGAAGTCCTCGGCACCTTCTCGGAGCTGGTCCCCCCCGGCCCCCGCATCGGCGAGGTTGCGACCGGCTGGATCGCCGAGCTCGAAGCGCTCCACGGCCGGCTGGACCGCACCCCCGGTCCGTACGGCGACGGCTCGGCATCCCGGCGGTCGGTGGCCGCCCTCCAGCGCCTCCTGCGGCGCTGACTTGTTCCATTTCGCTTGTTTCTGCCGGTATAGGAGGGTTGTGGCGATGGACAACACTCGCGCGGCCGCTTACTATCGATGTCGCCTTCCTTGAGCAACGGGGACGGGGGAGCGAGGGTGGCGGAAGATGTGCTTTCTCGCTGTGCGGGATTGTTGCCGCCGCGACGCTGCTGGGCATGCGTCGCAGCGCCGTACTGGCCATTTCCGTGATCGGTATCGGTCGTGATTGGTAGTGACCGCCATCCTGGGGAGCACATGACACACGTTGCGGACCGCGTCGATCGTGCACCGCTGGCGCTGCCGTCGGATCAGGACGCCACCGGGCGCAGCCTGGGCGACGAGGAGCTCCGGCTGCTGGAAGAGGTCGTGCGGGGCGGGACGCTGACCAGCACCAGGGGCACGTTCGTCCCGCAGCTCGAGCGGCGCTTCGCCGACCGGCTC
>JACCXR010000520.1 GCA_013696915.1 Euzebyaceae bacterium | reverse complement strand
GCGGTGGCGCGTGCCGCCGCCGCCGGCCCGGCGTGGTCGGCCACGTCCGTGGGGGAGCGGGCAGCGGTGCTCCGGCGGTTCGCCGACGGCGTCGAGGGCGACGCCGACGCGCTCGCCGATCTCATCGTGGCCGAGGTCGGCAAGCTGCGCTCCGAGGCGCTCGGGGAGGTGGAGTGGACCGCGCTGTCGGCGCGGTACTACGCCGACCACCCGCCGGTCGTCAGGCGGCGGGGGGGAGCGCTCGTCCGGTCCCGCCCCCTCGGCGTGGTCGCGGCGGTCACCCCGTGGAACGTGCCGCTGGTGACGCCCGCGTGGAAGTGGCTCCCCGCGCTCATGGCCGGCAACACCGTCGTGTGGAAGCCGTCGGAGCTGTCGTCCGGGACGGCCGTCGCCGCCGAGCGGCACCTCGGGGAAGCCGGGCTGCCGCCCGGGGTGCTCGGCACGGTGCTCGGCGGCGCGGAGGAGGGGCGGGCGCTGTGCGCCGACCGCCGGGTCCGCGGCATCTCCTTCACCGGGTCGAGCGCCGCCGGCCGGGAGATCGGCCGGCAGGCGGCCGACCGCTTTCTCCCGTGCGCTTTGGAGATGAGCGGCATCAACGTCGCGGTCGTGTTCGCCGACGCCGACCTCGACCTCGCCGCGGACTGCGTTGCGGCTGCGTCGACGGCGATCAACGGGCAGAAGTGCACGGCGACGCGCCGGGTGCTGGTCGAGGCTGGAGTCCACGGAGCGTTCGTGGATCTCCTGGCCGCCCGGTACGCCGCCCTTCGGCCCGGCGACCCGTCGTCGCCCGGCACCACGCTCGGCCCGCTGATCACGCAGGAGGCGCGCCGGCGGGCGGACGAGGCCGTCGCCCGCGCCGTCCGCGGCGGCGCGCGGGTCGCGGGACAGGCTCCACCGCTGTCCGACGTGGCGGCGTACGCCCCCGCCACCCTCCTGGACGGGCTGGCGCCCGACGACCCGCTGCGCATCGAGGAGCTCTTCGCGCCGGTCGTCTCGGTCGATGCGTTCGCCCCGGGGGCGGACGTCTGGACGCTCGCCAACGACACGCCCTACGGGCTGTCCGCCGCCGTCCACACGTGCGACCCGGGCACGGCCGCGGCCGGTCTGGAGCGGCTGGAGGCCGGCATCGTCGCGCTCAACCGACGCGGGGACGCGGTGGATCTCGAGGCGCCGTTCGCAGGCGTGAAGGACTCGGGCAACGGCCGGCCGGAGGGGGGCGAGTACGTCTACGCGTCCCTGACGAATGCCCAGGCGGTCTACGGCGCCGCCCGCGGCCCCGGCGAGGGCTGAGGGCTACCATCGGCGGTCGCACGTCCCCGACTCGGTCCCCACACGAAAGGCGCGCCATGGCCGCGGTCAACACCCTGCGGGCCATCCTCGTCGCCGGCGCGGTCCTCGCCGCCGTCGTCGCGGCCGCGAACCGGCAGTGGGCCGCGGCCGCCGTCCTGGTGGTCGGTGTCGCGGTGCACGGCCTGCTGTCGGTGTACCAGCACCGCACCAGCGCCCGCGACGGGCGCCACCCGGCCTGACCCGGGGTGGCCCCGGCTCAGACCGGCCGGTGCCGCTCAACGTTTGAAGGGTAGACGCCGATGGCCGCGCCTAGCCTTCGAACCCGGGGTGGCCCGGCTCCGAACGGCCGGTGCCGCTCAACGTTTGAAGGGTAGACGCCGATGGCCGCGCCTAACCTTCGAACCCGGGGTGGCCCGGCTCCGACCGGCCGGTGCCGCTCAACGTTTGAAGGGTAGACGCCGATGGTCGCGCCTAGCCTTCGACCGTCCCGGCGTCGCCGCGAACGTCGACCGACTCACCCGGCGCGGCCCGGCCCTGAGACGCCCGCGCGGTATCCCGCGCCCCGCGCCAACGTCGCACTCGACGGGGTGGGCTCCGTCAACGCCACGCTCGCTCGGAGCCGCTTGCGACGTGCGCGCGGCATCCCGCGTCAATGTCGCACCCGACGGGGCCGGCTCGACCAAAGCCTCGCTCCTTCACTGCCGCTCGCCGCCGCACCGGGCGGTGAGAATCGGACAGCGGGTGAGGGGTTGATCGCGTATCGTGCCGCCCACGACCCCTGTCGGAGGTGGGGAACCTTCTCGGACCGCGGGTCGTCTGAGGGGGAGCAGGCGTCGTCCGAGGAGCCGAGATGATCCGCGTCCAATCCCGCCGGTGGACCTGGGCGCGGACCCGCGCCGCGCTGGCGGCCGGGAGCCTCGCCGCTGCGCTGACCCTCGC
>JACCXR010000508.1 GCA_013696915.1 Euzebyaceae bacterium | reverse complement strand
TCACGGACCCGACCTGTAGGACTTCGGTGCCCCCCTCCGCGCCAACGCCGCGCCTTCGCCTCTCGGCGTTCCAGCGGCTCGCGATCGCCACGGTGCTGGCGACGCTGGCCCTGATCGCCATCGGCGGAGCCGTGCGCGCGACCGATTCGGGCCTCGCGTGCCCGACCTGGCCGGGCTGCTTCTCCGCCGGCGACTTCCTGCCGCCCGCCGGTCTCAACGTGTGGCTGGAACACACCCACCGGCTGGCCGCGGGAGTCGTCGGGCTGATGATCGCCGCGTTGCTGGTGTGGGCCGTCGTCCGCCACCGCGACCGGCCCTCGGTCCTGTGGCCGGCGGTGGGGGCGGCCGTCGCCGTGAACGTGCAGGCCGCACTCGGGGCGCTGGTCGTGCTCCACCTCCTGCGGGCCGAGCTCGTGACCGCACATCTCGGGATGGGCATGGCCGTCGTGGGGTTCCTGCTCTACCTGACGGTGAACGTCTCGCTGCCGCGGCCGTCCCGCGCACAGGGCGCCGAGCGGGACCTGCGTCTCGCGCGGTCGTCGCTGGCGGTGGCCGGCCTCATCTACCTGCAGATCCTCGTCGGCGGCCACGTCACCGGCGTCGGCGCCGGCCTGGCGTACGTCGACTTCCCGGCGCTGGGACTCGTGACCTTCGCCCCGGTGGGAAGCGAGGCCGAGGCGTACAACGTCGCCCACCGGGTGCTCGCCGTGCTGCTGCTCGCCGGCGTGCTGGTGCTGCTCGCCCGGGCGCGACGGCTCGGCGCGTCCGGGTGGCTGCTGCGGCTGCCCCGCATCGCCGCCTGGCTGGTGGCCCTGCAGGTGCTCCTCGGGATCGCGAACCTCGCCAGCGGGCTGTCGTTCCTGTCGGTCATCCCGCACCTCGCGGTCGCGAGCTGGCTCTGGGCGGTGCTCGTGCTCCAGACGGTCCTCGCCTACCGTCTCGCCCCCGCCGGGAGCGGGTCGGGCGCCGACCGGCCGTCCACGGCCGGCGCGCTCGCCGGGTCGTCCCGGTGACCGCGGTCGCGGCCGGGGGCGCCGCCCTCCACAGGGTGCGGGCCTACGTCGGCCTGACGAAACCGAGAATCATCGAGCTCCTGCTCGTCACCACCGTGCCGACCATGGTCATCGCCCAGCGGGGGCTCCCGCCGCTGTGGCTGGTGTGCGCGACGCTGCTGGGCGGGACGCTCGCCGCGGGCAGCGCAAACACGCTGAACAGCTGGTTCGAGCGCGACATCGACGGCCTGATGGGCCGCACGGCACGCCGGCCGCTCGTGCGCCACACGGTCACGCCGCGCAACGCCCTGATCTTCGGGATCGTCCTCGGCGTGCTGGCGTTCGGCTGGCTGGCCGCGACCGTCAACCTGCTCTCGGCGGCGCTGGCCGTCGCGGCCATCCTCTTCTACGTCCTCGTCTACACGATCGGCCTCAAGCGCCGGACCGTGCAGAGCATCGTCATCGGGGGGGCGGCCGGGTGCGTGCCGGTGCTGGTCGGCTGGTCGGCCGTCACGGGCGAGGTCGGCCTGCCGGCGTGGGTGCTGTTCGCGATCGTCTTCGCGTGGACGCCCCCGCACTTCTGGGCGCTCGCCGTGTGCTACCGGGAGGACTACGCCCGCGCCGGCGTCCCGATGCTGCCCGTCGTGCGGGGCGTCGCCGAGACGTCCCGCCAGATCCTGCTCTACTCGATCCTCCTGGTCGCCGTGACGTTGCTGTTCGGGCCGGTCGGCGGCATGGGCGCGATCTACCTGACGGCGGCGCTGCTGCTCGGCGGGGGGTTCATCGCCCACGCCGTCCGGCTGGTGCGCGACCACTCCGACCGGGTCGCCATGCAGCTCTTCCGCTACTCGATCACCTACCTCGGGCTGCTGTTCGCGGCCATGGCCGTCGACGCCGTCGTCAACGGCTGACGGGTCCGGCCGGGGCGTCGGCCGCGTCGGTGTCCGCGTCCGCGTCGGGACGCTGCGCGACCGGCGGCGGGGGAGCGGGCACGGGCGGCGGGGGCGGCAGGTCCGGTCCGCCGGGTGGGCCCCATCCCGGCGGCGGCCCGGGTCGGACCCAGGGCGGCGC
>JACCXR010000503.1 GCA_013696915.1 Euzebyaceae bacterium | reverse complement strand
CCGCCGCCGAAGCTCTGCGTCGCCGCGGTCCAGCGGACCTCCGCGGGCCCGATCCCGCAGACCTCGGGCGCCCAGAACTCGGTGCGCAGGACCTCGCCGCGCTCCACCCGCAAGGTGCCGCTCCAGTCGGTGGCAGCCGCGTTGCGGCCCCACTCCACCCGGACCGGCACGCTGATCCAGCCCTGGGGGAGGTCGAGCTCGGGGGCCACGCTGTGGACGACGACGCCGTCGCGGAGGATGTCGATGCGCGCCAGGTCCCGGTAGCCGCGCGCGTGCAGGGCGACGACCACCGGGCCGCCGGCGCGCCGCTCACCGCCCAGGAAGGTGTCGCCGACGCGCACGTCGAGGACGATGTCGCGGGTCGTCGCCCCGATCGTGCGCCGGCTCCGCAGCGCGTCGAAGACCGCGTTGCGGTCGAGGCCCGGCGCGTAGGCGCCGACGTAGCTGGCGCCGTTGCCGTGGTCCGACGAGGCGATGAGGCCGAACCGGTAGCCCCGCCGAAGGCCGTCGAGCACGAATGAGCCGGGCAGCGTGGCATCGGCGTACTGGCGGTAGCAGCCGTCGTCCTCGTAGTTGCCACGGCAGGCCTGGAAGATCTCGACGAGCCGGAGGTACTCGGGGTCGAAGTGGCTCCAGTCGTAGGGGACCATGCCCGAGCCCGGATGGTGCGGGATGGTGATCGCCGGATGCTCTGGGTGCCGGCGCAGCAGGTCCCACAGCTGGTCGGGCCGCTGCGAGGCTTCCGCCAGCGACGAGAAGATCGGGGCCCCCCGCTCCTGCGAGGCGTAGATCACGTTCTGGTGCCCGCTGTTCGACGTCCACTCGAAGCCGTACAGCGGCACGAACCGCCCATCGATGCGGAATAGGTCGGCGATCTTCTGCGTGCTCCACCACTGGTAGGCCGACGAGTTCTCGGCGTGGTCGGTGACCGCCCAGAAGTCGTACTCGCACACGTCCCACGAGTAGCGGTAGAACTCCTCGAGCGACGGTTCGTCCGCCGCGGTGCAGCGGCTGACCAGGGAGTGCCGGTGCAGGTCTCCCCAGTACAGCGTGAGTTCCCGGCCGTCCACCACCGTGGTGTAGGGCGTCCGTGGGCCCCCACCCGCCCACGTGCGGGCCTCGGTCCTCGCGGCCCGGTGGGCGACCGGCTGGGCGGCGCCCGCAGCGGCCGGCCCGCGGGACTCGATCGTGGCCGTCCGGATCTCGCCCGCGCGGTGCATGCCGTGCCACGCCACCTCGCCGAGGTGGTCGGCCAGCTCCAGGCACGCCCTGCCGCCGAAGCCCTCGGTCCAGTCGAGTGCCACCGCCCGCCGACCGTCGGCCTGCCATGCCAGCGTGGCTCCACCGGGGCCCGCGGTCACCGCCACCTCCTCGACCCCGCCGTCGCTGTGCTCGAAGGTGCGCAGGGGACCCCAGCCGCCGTCGCCGAGGACCTGGGCGGCGACCTCCCAGTAGTAGGTGAGCAGCGGCAGGCGGCGCAGGACCCGGTACGCGACGACGAGTCCCCCGTCGGCGGTGGCGGCCAGGCGGGGGAGGCCGGACGGGCTGATCTCCACGCCCCGGGCAAGGTCGCCCCGGCCGGGGCGGAGGGCGCCGTCGTCGACCGCCACAATGGAGATCGCTGCCGTGATGTTGGGCCGGAGCTCGGGAGGGACGAACAGCCCCGGCTCCTTCATGACCGCAGGGACGTGCTGGCCGACGGCGTCCACGTGGCGCAGCGCCGTGGGCCCTGAGCCGCCGTGTCCGTGGACGGTGACGACGTCGTAGGCGCACCAGACCCGGCCGTCGTGCGTGGCGGCGAGGCTGGGGTGCAGGGCGTAGTCGGTGCCGGCGGTCAGCGCCCGGCACGGACCCATCCGGGGATCCCGGAGGCGGGTGACGACCCGGTAGGTGCCGCCGCCGTAGACGCTCCACGCGTACGCGACGCCGCCGCCCGGCAGCGCCGCCAGGCTCGGATCCCAGACGTTGTCGGCGTCGTCGCTGATCAAGTCCGCCTCCGACCACAGACCGTCGGACCAGCGCCGCGAGAAGATGCCGAAGCGCCCGCCCCTGCGGCCCTGCCAGCAGGCCTCGATCCCGCCGTCGGCCGTGGCGACCGCCTCCTGGTTGAACGACGGGTGCGGCGTGGTGCTCACGAGCTCCGCGTCGGTCCAGCGCTCGGACTCCCAGCGCCGCGCCCACACGCCCACGTGCCCGGCGGTGTTGCGGGCGTACAGGACCCACGGCCGGCCGTGACGGTCGAACAGCGCGGTGGGCCGAAAGCAGTCGCCGCGGTCACCGGAGACGGGTTCGGGCGGCCGGATCTCGCCGCCCGCCCGGTCGCGCAGGGCGACCATGACCTGCTCGCCCGCGCCGTCCTCCCAGTCGATCCAGGCGAGCAGGGTCGTCCCGTCCGGCCCGACGGACGCCGAGGGTCGTGCCGCCCAGCCGCCGGCGGTGACGGGCCGGCCGGCGACCCGGCGGTGCCCGCCGAGCACGGGGGCGGCGTCGAGGAGGCGGCGGGCCTCCTCCAGCAGCGCGGGCACGCGCAGGTCGCCCTCGTCGACCCACATGTACCGTAGAGGATCGGGGTCCAGGGCCGCCGTGACCTGGGTGAGGTCGCGGCCGGCGTCCGCCGCGGCGGCGAGATCCCGGTTGAATGCGCGCACGAGGCGGAGATGCTCGCGTTGCTCGTCGGTGTAGTCCCCGAAGGAATGATCGTGCTCGGCGCACCGCATCGCCTCGCGCCCCTCTGTCGCATCGACGCCGGCCGGCGTCGATG
>JACCXR010000498.1 GCA_013696915.1 Euzebyaceae bacterium | reverse complement strand
CGGGAGGGCACCGACCCGCTGGCCGTCGTCGCCCTCGTCGTCGGCGCGCTCGGACTCGTCCTCGGCGGCGTCGCGCTCGGGACCCGCCGGCGCGCCGCCTGACGCTGCCCTCGGCCACGGGGCCACGCCGCTACGGTGGCCCCATGGTCGCGCTCCGTCGGGCCGCACCGGTGGCGGCACTGTGCGCCGTGCTCGCCGCTTGCGGGAGCGCGGGGGATCCTGCTCAGGTTCCCGTCGGCCCGGCGTCGCTGACCGCGGCGAACGACGCGTGCGGACCCGTCGAGCTGCCACCGGTGCAGGGCGGCGAGCACCTGATCGGCGACCAGCCGCCGCCCGTCCCCTACAACTCGACGCCCCCGACCTCGGGCTGGCACTCCTCAGGCGCGTTCGAGATCGGCGTCTTCCACCGCGACGCGCCGCTGTCCGAACCGCAGCAGGTGAGCGTCCTCGAGGTCGGCGGCGCGGTCGCGACCTACCGGGACCTTCCCCAGGCGGACCGGGCGGCGCTGGAGGGCCTGGCGACCGGCGAGTACGCGGGCCGCCTCGCCGTCACGCCCTACGACGAACTCGAGCCGGGCCAGGTCGCCCTGACCGCCTGGGGCACCTTGAAGACCTGCGACCGGCTCGACCTCGGCACCGTCGCGGCCTTCGTCGACGCCTACGCGGACGAGGCGCCGGAGGTGCCCGGAGCCCGCTGACCCGCCTCGCCGCCGACCGGCCCTGGTGAGGCGCTCCCCGCAGACCAGGGCGCGGGAACCGGTTCGGGGTTCCCTTTGTTCGCCACCGGGTATTACTTTCCGTAGTCTAAGAGCTACCGAGAGGAATACCATGAAGTCCATGCTCACGTCCGTCGTCGCGGCGCTCCTGCTGGCCCTGCCCGCCACGGCCGCCGGCGCCCAGGAAGCGCCCGCCGCGTTCGACGCGTACGCCACCGCCCGCAGCCTCGCTGTGAACATCGGTGACGGCCAGCTCGACGCGGTGATCGGAGCCACCCGCGCAGGTGCCGAGTCCGCCGCTCCGGCAACGGACCGCTGTGACGGCTCCTCGGTGGCCTGCGCCGAGGCGTCGCCCCTGCGGACCAGCGCCGATGCGGCCGACGCCGGCTCGACCGCCGTCGCCAGCGCGCCCGGCGACCCCGGCCCCAACACCGTGTCCGGCGCGGCCATCACGCCTTCCGCCGGCCTGTCCGTCACCCTCCTCGGGGATGCGACGGCCCAGGCGTCGGAGACCCCGAGCGCCCGCGGCGAGGCGGACGCCGCCTCCCTGAGCGTCGAGGATGTCCTCGGCGACGTCACCGACCCCGGGACCCTCGATCCCGCGTTGCTGCCCGCTCTGAACGACGCCGGCCTCGAGGTCGAGGTCACCGGTGAGGCGGATGCGACGTCCACGATGTCCGACGTCACCGCTAGCGCTGGCACGACGACGGCCACGGCCGACGCAGGCGACGTGACGCTGACGCTGCTGCCCAGCGGGACGACGGACCTGCTGGACATCGACCTGCTGCGCATCGAGGTCACCGACGTCACCGCGACCGCGAGCACCGACGGCACGACCGGAACGGCGAGCGCCGCAGGGAACGTCCTGCGGGTCTTCCTGCTCGACGAGGAAGTCGAGATCGCTGCGGGCGCCGGTCCGCTGGACGTCGGCGGCCTCGTGGACGTCAGCCTCAGCGAGCCGGTCACGGCGGTTGACGGCGCCAACGCCCGCGCCGAGAGCCCCAGCGTGACCCTGCGGTTCGGCGGCGAGCCGGGCGTGACGATCAGCCTGGGCGGCGCCGTCGCCGAGGTCGCCAGCCAGGGCGACCAGAACCTCACCACCGCGTGCATCGCGGCCGACACCGCCACACCGGGCGAGGGCAGCATTCAGCGCGTCAGCGGCAGCGGGCGCATCGACACGGCGGTCAACAACTCCGGGTGCGCCTTCCCCGACGGCGCCGACATCGCCGTGCTCGCCCGCGCCGACGTCTACGCCGACGCGCTGTCGGGCGCGACCGTGGCCGCGCAGCGCAACGGGCCCATGCTCCTCACGGACTCTGACCGCCTCGTGGAGCAGACCCGCGCCGAGATCGAGCGCCTCGACCCCACCACCGTCATCCTCCTCGGTGGCCTGGTCGCCCTGGACGCCAACGTCGAGTCGCAGGTCCGCGCGCTCGGCGTGGACATCGAACGGTACGGCGGTGCGAACCGCTTCGACACCGCCAACCTCATCGCCGAGGAGCTCGGCGACACCTCCGGCACGGCCTTCGTCGTCGAGGGCGAGCACTCCGATGCGTCCCGCGGCTGGCCCGACGCGGTGTCCGCCGCTCCCTACGCGGCCTTCGCCGGCCAGCCGATCCTGCTCGTGAACGCCCGCCGGCTCCCCGCTGAGACGGTCGCGGCGCTCGAGCGGCAGCAGGTGTCCGACGTCGTGATCGTCGGCGGCCCGGCCGCCGTGAGCGCCGGCGTCGAGGACGAGCTCATGGCCGAGGGATTCGCCACCCGGCGAATCTTCGGCGGGAACCGCTACGAGACCAGCGCGGCCGTCTACGCCGAAGGCGTGGGCGCGGGCATGGACCCCTCCATGGTCTACCTCGCGACCGGCGCCAACTGGCCGGACGCGCTGACCTCCGGTCCTGCCGTCGCGTCGCTGGGCGCGACGTTCCTGCTCACCGACGGGTCGGACCTGTCCGGGTCCCCCGCCACCCGCCAGGCGCTCGAGTCGAACGCGGACGCCATCGGGATCGTGCGGCTCGTCGGAGGAGAGAACACCATCTCGGCCACGGTCGAGGGCCAGGTGCGAGCGATCCTCGGTCGCTGAGACGCCGGGCTGCACCCCGTGGGACCGCGACGTCCATGACGTCGCGGTCCCACGCGTTCCTGGCCGCCGACGGCGGTCAGCGCCGTCCGCGGACCAACCGGGCGATGACCATGCCGGCGACGGCGATCACGAACACCGCGGTGCCCATCACGTTGACCTGGGGCGGGATCCCGCGCTGGGCGGCCCCCCACACGAACATCGGGAAGGTGATCGTGTTCCCCGAGTTGAAGTTCGTGATGATGAAGTCGTCAAAGGACAGGGCGAACGCGAGCAGCGCCGCGGCGATGATCCCCGGCGTGACGAGCGGCAGCGTGACCCTGCGGAAGGTCGCCCACTCGTTCGCGTAGAGATCCATGGCCGCCTCCTCGAGGCGGGCGTCCATGCTCTGCAGCCGCGCCTTCACGGTGACGACGACGAAGCTGACGTTGAACAGGATGTGGCCGATCAGGATCGTCCCGAACCCCCGCTGCACGCCGAGGTTGAGGAACAGCGCGAGCAGCGACGAGCCCATGACGACCTCGGGGGTGGCCATCGGCAGGAAGATCAGGAAGTTCGTCGGTGTCCGGCCGGTGAAGCGGTGGCGGACCAGGGCGAACGCGATCAGCGTTCCCAGCGCCGTGGCCGCGATCGTGGCGAGCGCGGCGATCTGAACGCTGCGGACCATCGCGGGGCAGATCCCCGGCGCACCGCACGGGTCGAGCCAGGACTTCAGGCTGAAGCCCTGCCACGTGAAGTTGAAGCGCCCGCGGTTGTCGTTGAACGAGAACGCCACGACGACGAAGACGGGCAGGAACAGGTAGAGCAGCGTCAGCGCACTCCAGAACAGCACCAGGTTGTGCGTGACAGCCCGCCACAGCCGCCGGAGCGACCGGCCGGCGTCGCCGGGAGCCGTCGTGGCGGCCGGGGCCGCCCCGGTGCGCCGCGCCGTCGTGCTCGCCGCCACCTAGACGGCACCCGTCATCTGCGCTCGGCCTGGCGGCCTCGCTGACCGGGTGCCCACCTACACCAACTCCTCGGTGCCGGCTCGCCGGACGTACGCGACGACGAGGACGAGGATGGCGAGCATCAGCAGGAAGGACAGCGCCGCGGCCGTCGGATAGTCGAGCACGACCAGGAAGCGGCTGTCGATCACGGTGCCGATCATCGACTGGGACGGCGTGCCGAGGAACCGGACGTTGACGAAGTCGCCCGCCGCCGGGATGAAGGTCAGCAGTGTCCCGGCCACGACGCCGGGCAGCGAGAGCGGCCACGTGACCCGCCAGAAGGCGGTGAAGGCGTTCGCGTACAGGTCCTGCGCCGCCTCGACGTAGCGCGGGTCGATGCGCTCCAGGCTCGCGTAGAGCGGGAGGATCATGAAGGGCAGGAAGTTGTAGGTGATGCCGGCGACGACCGCGGCGGAGGTCGCGAGCAGCCGCCCGTTGTCGGGCAGCACGCCGACCGTCTTCAACGCCCCGACGACCCAGCCGGTGTCGGAGAGGATGATCTTCCACGCCAGCGTGCGGATCAGGAAGCTCGTGAAGAACGGCGCGATGACGAGCAGCAGCAGCACGTTGCGCCAGCGGCCCGCCCGGAACGCGATGACGTAGGCGAGCGGGTAGCCGATCACGAGGGCCAGCAGCGTCGCGATGCCGGCATAGCCGAACGACCGCAGGAACTGCTCGCGGAACGCCGTCACCGCCTCGGTGTAATTGGCGATCCTCCAGGTGAGGACGTAGCCGCTCTGCAGCGACCCCTCCTGGAGCGACGTCGACGCCAGGGTCAGCATCGGGACGACGAAGAAGACGAACAGCCACAGCCCGCCGGGCAGCAGCAGCAGGTACGGCAGCCACCGGCGGGCCCCCGTGCCGCTCATGGCGTCCTCACCCGTCCCGGACGACGTCGGCGATGCGCCCGGGCGTCACCGCGACCGGGGGGTCAGGTGCCGCGGCGTCGTCGCGGGGCGCGGCGGCGGTGCCGGGGCACAGGGCGAAGGTGTGCTCCGGGGCCCAAAGGAGGCGGACCGGCGCGCCCGGCTGCAGCCGCTCGTCGACCTGGAGGTTCTGGGCGAAGACCATGACCTCGGCGTTCCACGGCAGCGCGACCAGGTACTGCGTGCTCACGCCGGTGAAGCTCACGTCGACGAGCGTGCCCTCCAGGACGTTGCCGCCGGCGACCGCGCCGCCGTCCCCGCGGTCGGGGCCTCCGGCGTGCTCGATCGTGATCTTCTCCGGACGCACCCCGACCAGGACGCCGTCCCCCCCGGCAGGCACGCGGTCGGCGGGCACGACGATGCGCCGGTCGCCCACCGAGACCGTGCGGCGGTCGCCGTCCGTGCCGGTCACCGTCCCCTTCAGGAGGTTCGACTGCCCGAGGAAGTTCGCCACGAACTCGGTCGCCGGCCGTTCGTACAGCTCGACCGGGCCGCCGAGCTGCTCGATCCGCCCCGAGTTCATCACCGCGATCGTGTCGGCCATGGTCATGGCCTCCTCCTGATCGTGGGTGACGTGGACGAACGTGATGCGCACGTCGGTCTGGATGCGCTTGAGCTCGATCTGCATCTGGCGCCGGAGCTTGAGGTCGAGCGCACCCAACGGCTCGTCGAGCAGGAGCATCTTCGGGTGGTTCACCAGGGCGCGCGCCAGGGCGACGCGCTGCTGCTGGCCTCCGGAGAGCTCCGGGACGCGTCGGCGGCCGTACCCGGGGAGCTGGACGAGCTCGAGCATCTCGTCGACGCGCCGGCGCAGCTCTGCACCCTTCACGCCGGTGCGGCGCAGCCCGAAGGCGACGTTCGCGTCGATGTCGAGGTGCGGGAAGAGCGCGTAGTTCTGGAACACCGTGTTCACCGGCCGGCGGTAGGGCTTGAGATCGGTGATGTCGGTGTCGCCGAGCCAGACGCGGCCCGACGTGGGCTGCTCCAGGCCGCCGATCATCCGCAGGGTCGTCGTCTTGCCGCAGCCGGACGGGCCAAGGAAGGCGACGAACGATCCGGGCTCGACCACGAGGTCGAGATGGTCGACGGCGACGACGTCGCCGAAGCGCTTCGTGAGGTCGACCAGGTGCAGGCGGTCGCCGGGGGACGGTTCGTCGATGACCCGGATCCCATCCCCCGCGACGTTCACGCGCCGATCACCGACTGGAAGAGCTCCTGGTAGGTGCGCTCCTCCTCCTCGTCGAGCACCTTGAAGTCGAAGGTGTTGTCGAGCGTCTCGGCGCTCGGGAAGATCAGCTCGTTCTCCGCCAGCTCGGGGTCGATCTCGGCGATCGCCTCCTGGGCACCCTCCACGGGGGTGATGTAGTTCACCCAGGCGGCGATCTGCGCGGCGATCTCCGGCTGGTAGACGAAGTTCATGAACGCCTCGGCGTTCGCCTTGTTCTGCGCGTTGGCCGGGATAAGCATGTTGTCCGACCACAGCATGGCGCCCTCCGCGGGGAGCACGAACTGGATGTCGGGGTTCTCGAACTGGCTCTGAATGACGTCGCCGGACCAGGCGATCGCGGCGCCGATGTTGCCCGCCGCGAGGTCGGCCGCGTAGTCGTTGCCGGTGAACGCGCGGACCTGGCCCGAGTCGACCGCCTCCCGCAGCCGCTCGATGGCCGCCTCGTACTGGGAGAACTCGTGCGTGCTGGGGTCGATGCCCTCGGCGGCGAGCATCAGGCCCATCGTGTCCCGCATCTCGGACAGGAACGTGACCTGCCCGGCGAGGTCCGGGTCGAACAGGTCGTTCACGCCGGCGATCTCGCGCCCGATGATCTCCGGGTTGTAGCCGATGCCGGTCATGCCGGACTGCCACGGCAGGGAGAGGCGGCGCTCGCGGTCGAACGGCACGTCCTGGAGCGCCGACCGCAGGTTGGAGATGTTGGGGACGTTCGTCTGGTCGATCTCGGACAGCCAGCCGAACTCCACGAGCCGCCCGGCCATCCAGTCGGTGAGCACGATCAGGTCGCGGCCGATGTCCTCGCCGGCGTCGAGCTGGTTGCGGATCTTGGCGAAGTACTCGTCGTTGGCGTTGATGTCCTCGAAGTAGTTGACCGCGATCCCGGTCTCCTCGGTGAACTGCTGCAAGGTCGGCCGGACGTTCTGATCCTCCTCGTCGACGTCGATGTAGAGCGTCCAGTTCGAGAAGTTCAGCTCGCCGCCGGCGGCCTGGGTGCCGGTCCCGGTGGCGCCGGACGTCCCGGTGGGCGTCCCGGTCGTCGCGCCGCTCCCGCCCTCACCGCCGCTGCCCCCGCCGATGCCGCAGGCCGACAGGGCGCCCCCGCCGAGAAGGACGCCGCCGCCCAGGCCCAGCGAGCGGAGGAAGCCCCGGCGATCGAGGCGGGCCGATCTCAGCAGGTGGGCCAGGCGGGGGTCGACCGGGTTGGGGCGTCGCATGGATCCTCCTCATGACTGCCGGTGGGCGGACGACCCCCATTGTTCACCACAACTCCTACGACCGCTGTCGGCGGGCCGCGACGACGGCCTCCTCCAAGGCTGTGACGCACTGGTCGACCTCGGCGTCCGAGATCACCAGCGGCGGGCAGAACGCGATCGTCGAGGTCCCGATCGGGCGCGGGATCACGCCGCGCTCGAGCATCCCGTCGCGCACGGCCGGCGCCGAGAGGTCGTCGTGCAGCGCCGCCGCCCAGATCGCGCCGTCGCCCCGCACGCCGGCCACGTGGCCGTCCTCGGCGAGCGACCGCAGCCCCGCCGACAGCCGCTCGCCGATCTTGACGGCGCGGTCGAGCAGGCCCTCCCGACGGGTGATCCCGAGCGCCGCGACCCCCGCGGCGCAGGCGGACGGGTGCCCGCTGTACGTGTGGCCGTGGCGCAGCACGAGGTCGGGGTCGCTCTCCAGCGCCGCCCGCACGGCGCCGCCGACCACGACGCCGCCGAGCGGCAGGTAGCCCGACGTCACCGCCTTCGCGAAGGTCGCCAGGTCCGGTCGCACGCCGTAGCGCTCCGCCCCCCACCATGTTCCGAGGCGTCCGAACGCGCAGATCACCTCGTCGAGGACGAGGTAGGCGCCGTGCTCGTCGCACAGGGCGCGGAGCCCCTCGAGGTAGCCGGGCACCGGCGGGTGCACGCCGCCGGCGCCGATCACCGGCTCGGCGAGCACGGCCGCGACCTCGTCGCCCCGCTCGGCGAACAGGGCCTCGGCCGCGGCGAGGTCGTCGTGGGGGACCTGGACCACGTCGGGGAGCATGGGCCCGAAGTGCTCCTGGTTCGGCGGCAGGCCGGTCGCCGCCATACCGCCGTAGGTGACACCGTGATAGGACGGCCGGCGGCTGACGATGAGCCGGCGCTGCGGGTTCCCCGAGACCGCGTGGGCGAGGCGGGCGAGCTTGATGGCGCTGTCGACCGCCTCCGAGCCGCTCGAGGTCAGGAACACGCGCGCGTCCGGGACCGGCGCGAGCTCGGCGACGAGGGCACAGAGCTGCTCGGCCGGCGGGTTCGTGAACTTCTCGAACGTGTGGAAGGCCGCGAGCGTGCGCATCTGCGCGGCGACCGCGTCGGCGATCTCGGTGCGCCCGTGGCCCAGGTTGCAGTACCAGAGGCTGGCCATGGCATCGACGTAGCGCCGGCCGCGGGCGTCGGTGACGACCGCGCCCTCGCCGGCGACGATGTCGATGAACTCGGTCGCCGCGGGCCGGGCGAACGGGTGCAGGAAGGGGCCGATCACGGGCCGGACGTCCCCGGGCCGGCGGGTCCCCGCGCGGGGTCCGGCACGCCGCCGCCGGTCATGCGCTTGCCGGCCTCGGCGAGCACCTGGTCGAGGATGTCGACCATCTCGCCGAGCACCTCGCGGTCGGCGATCAGAGGCGGTGAGATCTGGAGGACGGGCTCGTCACGGTCGTCGGCGCGGCAGATCAGGCCGAGCTCCAGCAGCCGGCGCGACAGGAAGCCGCGGAGCAGGGCCTCGGACTGCTCGTCGGTGAACAGCACCTTGTGATCGCGGTCGGCGACGAGCTCGAGCGCCCAGAAGTACCCCGTCCCGCGGACGTCGCCGACGATCTCGTGGCGGTCGTACAGCTCGCGCAGCTGGTCGCCGAGCCACCCCTCGTTGCGCTGCACGTTGCCGAGCACGTCCTCCGACTCGAAGACGCCCAGGTTCGCCAGCGCGACAGCGCAGGAGACGGGATGTCCGCCCCAGGTGGAACCGTGCAGGAACATCGACGCCGGCGACTGACGCAGCCGGTCGCCGACGCTGCGCCGGAAGACCATGCCGCCGAGCGGCGCGTACGCCGACGTCACCCCCTTCGCGAAGGTGACGATGTCCGGCACGTAGTCGTAGCGCTCGGCGCCGGTCCACGTGCCCAGCCGGCCGAACGCGCAGATCACCTCGTCGCTGACCAGCAGCACGCCGTGCCGGTCGCAGATCTCCCGGACCCTCTGGAAGTACCCGGGGCCGGGCGTGAAGCAGCCGCCGGCGTTCTGGACGGGCTCGAGGAACACCGCGCTCACCGTCTCCGGGCCCTCGTGGAGGATCGCCTGTTCGATGGCGCCGGCCGGGTCGTCGGTCTGCGGTCGGTAGGCGTTGGTGTTCGGCACGTGCACGTGGCCGGGCAGCAGCGGCTCGAAGGGCGCCGACAGACCATGGATGCCGGTCACGCCGAGCGCTCCCATGGTCGTGCCGTGATAGGCGTAGTGACGGCTGATCACCTTGTAGCGGTGGTGCTCGCCGTTCGCCTGGTGGTACTGGCGCGCGAGCTTCATCGCGGACTCGACGGCCTCGGAACCGGAGTTCACGAAGAACGCATGGTCGAGGTCGCCGGGGAACCGCTCCGCGAGCGCCGCGGCCAGGTCGATCGCCGGCTGGTGCGCCGTCGCCCAGTTGGTCGCGAAGGGCAGCTTGGCCATCTGGCGGGCCGCCGCCTCCGGCATCTCCGGCCGGCCGTACCCGACCTGCACGCAGAACAGGGCGCTCAGCCCGTCGAGGTAGCGCTTGCCGTCGGAGTCCCAGACGTAGCACCCCTCGCCGCGGTCGATGACCGGGACGCTGGGGCGGTCGCCAAGCCAGTCGGCCGTGCGGGTGAAGTGCAGCCAGAGGTTGCCGTCGGACAGTGCCGCAGCCATCGAACTCTCCGTTCGTCGCCCGGGAGGTTCCACCGTAGGAACGGTCGTCGCGCGTGTCTGTGGACAGATGGACGAAGCATCGTCTTCGCTGATGGACAAGTCTGTCTTAACGGCCGCCGACGCTCCACCAGGGGCGGCGTTACGCTGCGCCGCGGCGGCACGGCGGTCGAGGGGCGGGCATGGGCACGCGGGTCATCACGTTGACGTTGACGTTGACGTTGGCGGCAACGGGGATCGGCGGCCCGGGGACCTCCGCGGCGGCGGAGTCCTGCCCGAGCGGCCACGTCGCGCTGACGTTCGACGACGGACCCGTGCCCGCCGGCACGGGCGCCGTCCTCGACGCGCTGCGCGTCCGGGGGGTGCAGGCCACGTTCTTCGTCGTCGGGTCGCGCGTGGCCGCCTATCCCGGATGGGTGGTCCGCGCGGCCGCCGAGGGGCACGCCATCGGCAACCACACCTGGAACCACGAGCAGCTGACGAGGCTGTCCGACGCCGCCATCGTCTCCACGCTCCAGCGGACGAACGACCAACTCGCCTTCACGGGCATCCGCCGGCCCACGCTGGTGCGGCCCCCCTACGGCGCGCACAGCGGCCGGGTCGACGCGGTCATCCGCAGCCAGGGCTGGATCCCGCTGCTGTGGAGCGTCGACCCCCAGGACTGGCGGGGCGGCTCGCCGCCGGCGATCGCCTCCTACGTGCTTGGCCGGCTCCACCCCGGCGCCGTGATCCTCCTCCACGACGGGATCCGCCGGTCAGGGATCACCGCCGAGGCGCTGCCGGCGATCATCGACGGCGCGCGCGCCCGCGGCTTCTGCTTCGGTGTCCTGGACGACCGGGGCAGCGTCGTCCCGCCGGTCCGCGGGCCCGCGCAGAACGTCTCGGCCCTCGCAGGCCCGGACCGGTTCGCCACGGCCGTCGCCGTGAGCCGGGCCGGCTGGCCGACGGGCGCCGGCGCCGCGCTGCTGGTCAGCGGTGAGCGCTTCCCCGACGCGCTGAGCGCGGCGACGCTCGCCGGCACGGTGCGCGGACCGCTGCTCCTCACCCCCGAGCGCGGGCTGGAGCCCGCCGTCGCCGCGGAGCTCTCCCGGTTGCGGCCGGCCGTCGTGTACGTGATCGGCCCGCTCTCCGATGCGGTCGAGGTGGGCGTGCAGGGCCTGGGGATCGGGACGGTGCGGCTGCGCGCCCAGGACCGCTACGCGACCTCCACGCTCCTGGCGGAGTCCGCGACCGCACTCGGCGCGGAGACCTCGACCGTGCTGGTCGCCTCGGGCACCGACTTCGCCGACGCGCTGACCGCCAGTGCTGTCGCGGCCGCGACGCGCCACCCGATCCTGCTCACCGACCCGCGGGAGGACGGCGTCCGCCTGGCCGCTGCCGTGGCGCGGCTCGGCGCCAGGCGGACGATCGTCGTCGGGGGG